>JANNYI010000050.1:0-3189 GCA_031410015.1 Betaproteobacteria bacterium
TTCAGCCTCGCGGGAATATCGTGACGTGTTGCCAGCGAGGCTGAAGCCTCGCCTACAGGTGTTTGATCAAGCCTCGTCCTGCCACTGCGCGGCGCGCAGTGTGTTGCGCAGCAACGTAGCAATGGTCATCGGGCCCACGCCGCCGGGCACCGGCGTGATCCATCCCGCCACCTCGCGCGCCGACTCGAAGTCCACGTCGCCGCACAGCCTGCCGTCCTCGGTGCGGTTGATGCCGACGTCGATCACGATCGCGCCCGGTTTCAACCATGCGCCGGGAACGAATTTCGCCTTGCCCACGCCGGCCACGACGATGTCCGCCTGCCGCACCAGCCCCGGCAGGTCGCGCGTGGCCGAGTGACAGATCGTGACCGTGCACCTTGCCATCAGCAGTTCGAGGGCCATCGGCCGGCCGACAATGTTGGACTGGCCGATCACGACCGCATGCTGGCCGACGAGGCTCACGCCGGTTTCCTCGAGCAGGCGCATGCAGCCATACGGAGTGCATGGTCGCAGCGTAGGCATCTTCAGCACGAGGCGACCCACGTTGTACGGATGAAAGCCGTCGACGTCCTTGCGCGGATGGATGCGCTCGATCACGCGTTCAGGGTCGATCTGCTTGGGCAGCGGCAATTGGACCAGGATGCCGTTGACCGCCGGATCGGCATTGAGGCGATCGACCAGCGCCAGCACCTCGGCCTCGCTGGCGGTGATGGGCAGGTCGTAGGCAAAGGAGCGCATGCCGACCGCTTCGGTGGTCCTGCGCTTGTTGCGCACGTAGACCTGCGATGCTGCATTCTCCCCGACCAGCACCACGGCCAGACCCGGCGTGGAATGGCCGGCAGCCACCCGGGCCGCGACGCCGGCGCGGACTTCGTCGGTGACGCGTTGGGCAACGGCTTTGCCGTCGATGATGTGGGCGGGCATGAGTCGGGATCCGGAGAGTCGTTGTGCGGGACACCGGCGGTGCGAGGGATTGCGGCACCGCGCGGCATGTGTATTGCGTATTTTCGCATGCGCCGCCGTGGCAGGCCGGAGCGACGGCGCTTCGATAGAATGCGGGCGATGATCGAGCAATCCACCGACCGCGCCATCGCGCAGCGGCTGCGCCGCATGCTTGCTCGCGCCACGGCCCCGTATGTACCGATGCACGTGGACGGCGCGACGGCGGGCTGGATCACCGCCGCGCGGTGCCGCAGGCTGGCGGCCTTTACCGACGTGTTCGTGGTCCGCGCCGGGTCGGTCAGTTTCGACGCTGCGCTGGCAACGTCCGAAGCGCGCACCGCGGCACTCGATCGGGTGACGCGCGAGCTCGCCCGCGAAGGCGCGCTGTCGGCGTGGCGGGACGAGCGCTACGCCGTGGGCCCCGATCGCGCCGCCGCATCCTGGTTTCTGCTGGAACGGGCGGCGGCGCGCTACTTCGGCGTCCCCACGTGGGCCGTCCACGGCAATGGCCTCGTGCACGACGCCGGCACGGTGCACATGTGGCTTGCCCGGCGCAGTCATGCGAAAGCCATCGATCCCGGCATGCTCGACAACCTCGTGGGCGGCGGTGTCGCGGCAGGCATGGCTCCACGCATGGCATTCATCAAGGAAGCCTGGGAGGAAGCGGGACTGCCCGCAATCGTGGCAGCCGAGGCCACGCCCGCTGGCGCGCTGCACATTCGCCGCGACACCAGCGACGGCCTGCAGCGGGAAACCATCCTTGCGTTCGACCTTGCAGTGCCCGCCGGCTTCACGCCCGCCAATCAGGATGGCGAGGCCATCGAACACCGTCTTGTGTCACTGCCGGAAGCAGCGCACCTCATTGCGCTCGACACCGGACCCGATCAGGTCACGCCCGATGCAAGCCTCGTGATCCTGGACGTGTTGGCGCGACTGGGTACCCTGGACCCGCAGGGTGAGGCAACGGCGGCATTGCAGGAACTTGCGGCGCCGCCGTAGCGTTGCGGCCGGCGCGCGATCAGGCCACCGCGCGCGGCGCCGCCGGCGCCACCTGCCGGATGCCGAGGTCGGCCAGCGCATCGCGCACGGCGTTGACCGCATGGCGCATCTCGGTGGGACCGATCGCGCCGATGCAGCCGACGCGAAACGTCTCGACCTGCGTCAGCTTGCCCGGATACAGCACGAAGCCACGGTCGCGCACGCGCTCGTAGAACGCCTTGAATTCGTAGCCCGCGTCGGCCGGCGCGTGGAAGGTGACGATGATCGGCGCCTGGATCGCACTCGGCAGGAACGACCGGAAGCCCATGTCGCGCATGCCCGCCAGCAGCGTGTCGCAATTGGCCGTGTAGCGCGCCAGCCGCGCCGGTTGCCCGCCCTCGGCGATGTATTGATCCAGCGCGGTGTCGAGCGCCACCACGACGTGCGTGGGCGGCGTGAAGCGCCACTGCGTGGTCTTCTCCATGTAGACCCACTGGTCATGCAGGTCGAGCGCCAGCGACGTGCTGTTGCCCTCGCAGCGCTCGAGCACATCGCGGCGCACGAACACGAAGCCCATGCCCGGCGGGCCCTCGATGCACTTGCCCGAGGCCGCGATCAGCGCGTCGAACGGCGTGGTGCGCGCATCGATGGGCAGCGCGCCAAACGAACTCATCGCGTCGACGATCAGGCGCCGCCCTTCGCGCGCCACCACCTGCGCAATCGCGTGCAGCGGATTCTCGATGCCGGTCGACGTCTCGCAGTGGATGGCGCCCACATGCGTGATCGACGGATCGGCCTTGAGCAGCCGCTCCACGTCCGCCGCCGTGGTGGGCACCTCGTCCGCCGTTTCGAAGGTGCTGACGCGGCGCCCCATCATCGACGCGAGACGCGCCAACCGCTTGCCATACGCGCCGTTGATCAGGACCAGCAGGTGTCCGTCGCGTGGCACCAGCGTGTTGACCGCGCCCTCGACCGCGAAGGTGCCGCTGCCCTGCAAGGGCACGCAGACGTGGGTGTCGCCGGCATGGATGATCGCCGTCAGCTTCTGCCGCAGCCGCGCGGTCACGGCATTGAAGGAGCTGTCCCACGAGCCCCAGTCGCGGAGCATGGCCATCTTGGTGGCGAGCGATGTGGTCAGCGGGCCGGGCGTCAGCAGGATGGGATCGCGGTCGTGGTTGCTCATTGTGGTTCCTTTGCCATTGGGGCGCGGAATTCGACTAGGTGCGCGCCGCCACCCGCCAGCGTTGCGTCCGCCGCAGCAGCAGGCTT
>JANNYI010000051.1:0-2287 GCA_031410015.1 Betaproteobacteria bacterium
ATTCGACCGCAAGGGCGCGCAGGACGCGCTGCGCGACGTGCGCAAGCAGTTCCAGCGCAATCGCGAGGCGTGGACAACCGCGCCGGATGCGATGCCCGTGTTCGGCACGATGGCGTCGCGCTTCAACGACGACGGCGTCACCGCGCTGTACCAGGCGGTGTCGGCCAAGCTCGCCGGACACGGCCTCAAGCTGGCGCCGGGCGCGCTGCGCAGCGTGACCACGCGGCAATCCACCGTGCAGCACGTGATCGTGCCCGCCGCGCGCTCGCGCTATCTCGCGGAGATCGCGGACGCGGTGCGCGGCTATCACGCCTGGGCCGCGAAGCAGGCGCGGGTGGCCCGCGAGCGGCAGGCGCTGCGGCTGTCGCAGCAGATGCTGGGCGACGGCAAGTCCGCCGCGAGCGACGCCGCCACCGGCGCCTTGAAGGCACTGGAGGCCGAGCGCGACGCGCAGCTCGACGCCCGCGCCCGCAAGCTCCTCGACATGTGGCCGCAGACCAAGGCCGCCTACAGCGGCGATGAATACGTCGTGAAGATCCGCGACAGGGAAATCCGCACGGCGCTCACCAGCACGTCGCTGTCGGGCACGCGCATCCGCAAGGTGGCGCTGCCGCGCTTCGAGGACGACGGCGAGATCCTGCGCTGGCAGTTGCTGGAGAACGTGCCGGGCAGCTTTCCCTTCACCGCGGGCGTGTTCGCGTTCAAGCGCGAGAACGAGGATCCCACGCGGATGTTCGCGGGCGAGGGCGACCCGTTCCGCACCAACCGCCGCTTCCACCTCCTGGCCGACGGCATGCCGGCCAAGCGGCTGTCCACCGCCTTCGACTCGGTCACGCTCTACGGCAACGATCCGGCGCTGCGCCCCGACATCTACGGCAAGGTCGGCAATTCGGGCGTGTCGATCGCCACGCTCGACGACATGAAGGCGCTGTATGCCGGCTTCGAGCTGGCCGACCCGGCCACGTCGGTGTCGATGACGATCAACGGACCGGCGCCCACGCTGCTTGCGATGTATCTCAACACCGCGATCGACCAGCAGCTGGATAAATTTCGCGCCGACAACAAGCGCGAGCCCACCGATGACGAAGTCGAGAAGATCCGCGCGTGGACGCAGACCACCATCCGCGGCACCGTGCAGGCCGATATCCTGAAGGAAGACCAGGGCCAGAACACCTGCATCTTCTCCACCGAGTTCTCGCTGAAGGTGATGGGCGACATCGCGCAGTATTTCGTCCAGCACAACATCCGCAATTTCTATTCGGTGTCGATCTCCGGCTATCACATCGCCGAGGCCGGGGCCAATCCGATCTCGCAGCTTGCCTTCACGCTGTCCAACGGCTTCACCTTCGTCGAGGCCTACCTGGCGCGTGGCATGAACATCGACGACTTCGCGCCGAACCTGTCGTTCTTCTTCAGCTACGGGATGGACCCGGAGTACACGGTGATCGGCCGCGTGGCGCGGCGCATCTGGGCGGTGGCGATGAAGAGCCGCTACGGCGCCAGCGAGCGCTCGCAGAAGTTGAAGTTCCACTCGCAGACGTCGGGCCGCTCGCTGCACGCGCAGGAAATCTCGTTCAACGACATCCGCACGACGCTGCAGGCGCTGATCTCCACGTACGACAACACCAATTCGCTGCACACCAATGCCTACGACGAGGCAATCACCACGCCCACGGAGGAGAGCGTGCGGCGGGCGATGGCGATCCAGCTCATCATCAACCGCGAATGGGGTCTTGCCAAGAACGAGAACCCCAACCAGGGCTCATTCATCATCGACGAGCTGACCGACCTGGTCGAGGAGGCGGTGCTGAAGGAGTTTGAGGCCATCTCTGAGCGCGGCGGCGTGCTGGGCGCGATGGAAACCGGCTACCAGCGCGGCAAGATCCAGGAAGAGTCGATGCACTACGAGCACATGAAGCACGACGGGTCGTATCCGATCGTGGGCGTCAACACGTTCCGCAACCCGCACGCCGACACCGCGCCGCCGCAGAAGATCGAGCTGGCGCGCTCCTCCGATGACGAGAAGCAGTCGCAGCTCACGCGCCTGGCGGAATTTCATGCGCGGCATGCCGCCGAGGCGCCCGCGGCGCTGGCGCGGCTGCAGCAGGTGGTGATCAGCAACGGCAACGTCTTCGCCGAGCTCGTCAACACGGTGCGCGTGTGTTCGCTGGGGCAGATCACCAGCGCGTTGTTCGACGTGGGCGGACAGTACCGCCGCAGCATGTAAATGGGGGACAGACCCCTATTTCGCCTCACCTCCTAAAGGCCCGATGGCTTGAGCCGAAAT
>JANNYI010000052.1:0-5137 GCA_031410015.1 Betaproteobacteria bacterium
GTGGGCCATGGGGTGGATCCGTAGATTACCGGATGTCGCGTGCCGGCTTCGCCGCGTGCCGCAAAGAGGCGCCTCGCGCCCGAGAGCAGCACGTCTGCCATCGTCCACTCTGTGGCGATGATGCCCCAGTAGCCGATCTGCTGGATCAGTGGACTGGTGATCGCGCGATACTTGACCGCGTTGTCGGGAAACACCGTGTCCATCGACAGTACGTGCTGGACGAAGGCAAGATTGGAACCGTAGTCGACGATGTTGTTGAACGCGATCAGCACGGACCAGAAGCCCACGCTGGCCACCATGGTCGACTTGACGATGCGAATCGTGTGCATGGCGGCCCTCAGGTGTGGATCAGGATGTGAGATCGAAGGTGACGTTGCCGCGGCCGGCCGCCGCGATGATCGACAGTTGCTCGTCGGAATATACGTGCGCGTGCCTGATGGTCAATGCGGCCCCCCATTGGGCGGCGGTTTGCGCAAGCACAACCAGATCGGCGTGGGGGATGGTGGAATCGACGATCACGCGACCGCTCGCCCGCAGCAGTGCGAGCGCGGTACGGGCTGTGGGGGATTCGACGTCGTGGGCCATGGGGTGGATCCGTAGATTACCGGATGTCGCGTGCCGGCTTCGCCGCGTGCGCGCGTGGCCCACGTAAAATTGGCGGGGCCGGGGCTGCCGCACCCTTCGGAGGTGCCTCCGCTGCGCCGAGATTGGCGATGATCGCCAGCAACACCGCGCGCGTGACCGCGATATCGGCCGTGTCCAAGCCGGCGACGCCGATCGCGTTGACCGCTTCGGCCAGCGGCACCAGCCTGCGCTTCAGTCCGCGCCCCTTGCGCGTCAGGTAAACATGCAGGGCCTTGCGATTGCCCGGTCGGTGGCGGCGCTCGACATAACCGGCCCGTTCCATCGCGGTGACGGCGGCGAAGGTGGTGGGCTCCATCACCCCGGCCTGCACGCTCAACGCCTTCTGCGTCAGGCCATTGGTCTCCCACAGGATACGCAGGAATTGCCAATGACCAAAGGACACGCCGTGTACCGCGAGGCGTTCCGTCAGGGCGCGGACAAACGCGCGCGTCGCATCCTTGACGAGGTGGGCCAGCCGGTCGTGCGGCACCGCTTCGCGCCAATGCCGCAGAATCGCTGCGGATTCGTCGGTGGACGTCGGCACGGGCGCCCGGCGCGCCTGAAGTGGCGCGCTCAATCGCGCACCGCGACCTGCCTGTGCAGCACCACCGGCCCGCCCGACTTCGCCGCGTCGAGGATGGCAATGGTGGCCTCGAGCGTGGCGCATCCCCACGCGCCGTCGTGGCGCGGCGGGACGCCGTCGATTACGGCACGGACGAGTTCGTCGATCACTTCGACGCGCGGCACCGGATCCACCGGCCAGCTTTCGAAGCGACGCTGGTCGTCCTCGTAGATCCAGACACCGGTGGGTGTGGGCCGCAGATCGGCGCGCTCGCAACTGGCCAGCACGAAGCCGAAGTGCGGATGGGCAGTCGAGGTATCGCTCGCGGGCGGCACGTAGGCGTTGCCACCGTAGTTGCGCGCAGTCTTCAGCGCCTCTTCGTTACTGGCGGCGGCGCGCAATCGCCTTCGGGCGGCCCCGTGTTCGGCGTTCTTCGGCGCGCCCATCTCGCCGATGTTGTCCATCATTTCGTCACCATCGAAGCGCCCATAGCCGGTGTAGGCGGCCGAGGCGTAGGCGCCGTCGGCAAAGCGCAGCAGCGCGCTGTAAGCGCCCTCGGTGGGGCGGGCCGGATCCCACGATCCTGTGCATGCGTCGATGCTGCGCACGAGTCCGCCGCCCAGCAGGCGCACGATGTCGATCTGGTGCGCGGCCTGGCTGAAGATCACGCCGCCGCCGAGCGGTGTGGACAATTCCTCCCGGCGCCGCGGGCGATACAGGTAATCGGTGGCGTACATCGCCTGCACCATCCGCACCAGGCCGAATCCGCCGCCGACGATCAGCGCGCGGGTGCGCGCGATGGGCGCGTCGAAGCTGTGGCTGGGACCGACGATCAGGACGCGGCCGGCCGCCGTGGCCGCGGCGGTCATCGCGTCGCACTCGGCCACGGTGAGCGCCATCGGCTTCTCGACCAGCACGTGCTTGCCTGCCGCCAGCGCCATGCAGGCGTGTTCGGCATGCATCTGGTGCGGCGTGGCGATGTAGACGACATCGACATCCGGTGCGGCGCATAGCGCGGCGACATCGGGATGGCCGATACCGCCGAAGTCGCGCTCGAATTGCGCGACAGCCACGCCGTGAGGATCGGTGGCGGCCACCAGGCGCACCCGCGCCTCGCGCAGGAAGGTGGGCAGCATCAATGTGAAGGCGCGGCCGAGGCCGACCACGCCAATGCGCAAGGGCAGGGACGTTGTGTTCATCGCGTCAGAGATCCAGGACGACATCGCCCGAGCGGGCGCGCGAGACGCAGACCATGATCTGGCCGGCGCGTTCCGCCTCGCCCAGCACGAAGTCGCGATGATCGACGTCGCCGCTCACGAGTCCCGTGCGGCAGGAGCCGCAGCTGCCGGCCTCGCAGGAACTGCGAACCGCATGGCCATGCGCGCGCAGCGCTTCCAGGATCGAACGATTCGCGGGAACCTCGATGCGGCTTCCCGAGCGGGCGAGAACGACGGTAAATGCGCGATCCGCCTGCCGCGCGGCCGCATCGACGCCGAAGCTCTCGAAATGAACCGACCCGAACGGCCAGTGGCCGCTCATGTCGCGCACGGCGTCCATCAGCGTGCGGGGACCGCAGCAGTAGACGTGCGCGCCGGAAGGTTTCTCCAGCAGCGGCCAGAAGTCGAAGGCACGCGCTGGGTCGCCATCGTCGTGGTGGATGTGGACGCGGCCCTCGAATACCGGCGCCGCAAGCTCCGCTGAAAACGCCGTGTGCGCCGGACTGCGCGTGCAGTAATGCAGGTCGAAGCGCGGGCCGGTGGCGGCGACGAGGTGCCGCATCATCGACATCATCGGCGTGATGCCGATGCCGCCGGCGATGAAGAGGAATCGCTTCGCGCGCGGATGCAGCGCGAATTCATTCTGCGGCGCGGCCACCGGCAGGCGCGAACCCACCGCCAGCCGCTCGGTCATCGCGATCGAGCCGCCGCGCCCCAGTGCGTCGCGCTTGACCGCGATCTCGTAGCGATCGGTTTCCGCCGGGTCGTTGCACAGCGAATAGCGACGCAGCGAATCGGCGGGCGTGCGCACGGTGAGGTGTGCGCCGGGCTCGAACGGGGGCAGGGCGATGCCCGCGGGGTGGCGCAGTTCGAAACGCACGATGTCGACCGCGCAGGCGTCCACCGCCGTGACGGCAAGATCGGTGAAGGTGCGCTGCTCCGGATTTTCGTCCACCGTCGTTCCTTGTGTCGTGCGACCGTGCCGGAGTGAAGCCTTTGGCGCACGGATGACTTGGCAGGTGCGCCCGATCTGCCGTAATCTTAGAGACCTAAGTATCCGGTTGCAACCCGCGCCGAGGCCTGCCCATGCTGACCCGAGAAGAAAACGAACTGCTGTGCCGCGTCGAAGGCGATGCGCCGATGGGGCAGATGATGCGCCGGCACTGGCTGCCTGCGTGCCTCGCCGAGGAAGTGGCGGAGCCGGACGGCGATCCGGTGCCGCTGCGCCTCTTGGGCGAGGATCTCGTCGCCTTCCGCGATTCCGACGGGCGCGTGGGCGTGATGGACCGCTACTGCCCGCACCGGCGTGCGTCGCTGGTGTTCGGCCGCAACGAGGATTGCGGGCTGCGCTGCCTCTACCACGGCTGGAAAGTGGACGTGGCAGGCAACGTGGTCGAGATGCCCTCCGAGGCCGCCGGCAGCTGTCTCGCGCAGAAGGTGAAGCACACCGCCTATCCCACGCACGAGCATGGCGGCTTCGTCTGGGTCTACATGGGCGCGGCGGAGACGATGCCCGCGTTCGCGCCGCCGCCGTTCGCACCGACACCGGACGCGCACCTGGCCATCGTCAAGATCGCGGTGGACTGCAACTGGGCGCAAATCCTCGAGGGCGCGATCGACTCCGCGCACAGTTCGACGCTGCACTCCACCGACATGACGCCGGCGCGGGTCGACAGCGCCAAGGCCACGGCGTCCGTGTGGCTGCGACCGTCCACCGACAAGGCGCCGCGGCTGGTGGTGGAGGCCACCGACTACGGCTTCAAGTATGCAGCGCTGCGCCGGCCCATCGTCAACGCCGCCGCCAACGACTACGTGCGGATCTCGGTGTTCGTGGCGCCGTGCACGGTGCTGATCCCGCCCAACAACCTCTACAACGTGGCCAACATCAACGTGCCGATCGACGACACGCACACGATGTTCCACTTCATCGCCTGGACGCCCACGGCGGACGGCGCGGTCGATCAGGAAGGCTGGCGCACGTTCTGCCATGCGCAGGTGGGCATCGACGTCGACGACGAGTGGCGGCACGTGCGCACGCTGGCCAACCGGTACCGGCAGGACCGGCAGGGGATGAAGATGGGCAATTTCACGGGCATCCCGGGCATCCCCAACCAGGACATCGCGATGTGGGAGACGATGGGGCCGATCGCCGACCGCACGCGGGACCGCCTCGGTGCATCCGATCTCGCGATCGTCGAGTTCCGGCGGGTCATGGTGGAGGCGGCCAGGCGCTTCGCCGAGGGTGGCGCGGCGCTGGGTGCCAGCGTGCCGCGCGCGCAGCTGCGCTCGTTCGAAGGGGTCGTTCCCAAGGGCACCGACTGGCGTACTCTGGGCGATACCGCCCCCACGGATCGACAGATGGAACCGGACCCCGCCTGAGCCTCGCAGTCGCGTATCCTCACGGCTGCAATCACCCCGTCGGCAAAGCGCACCCATGATGCGCGCCGGATCGCTTGAGCAACAGGAGGCATCGATGAAGTCTTCCGCAATGCGTCGGCGCGCGCTTATCGCGTTGGCCCTGCTGGCCGGCGTGGCAACCGGCGTCGCACCGGTCATGGCGCAGGCGCCGTACCCGACCAAGCCCATCCGGTTCATCGTGCCCTACGCGGCCGGCGGGCTGCCCGACACGGTCGCGCGGCTCGTCGCGCAGCGGTTGTCCGACCGCCTGGGCCAGCCGGTAATCGTCGACAACCGGCCCGGCGGCAACGGCGGACTGGCGGCCGGCGTGCTGACG
>JANNYI010000053.1:0-15279 GCA_031410015.1 Betaproteobacteria bacterium
CCGCGATTGGCAATCAGTATTTTCTTGAACATGGTGTCGGTGTCGGCAACGCTATGGCGTCGGCCGGTGGGAGGACGCGTCGAACCAGCCGGTGATCCGCGCGAGGAGGCGACGAATCATCCGCCACACCTTGGGAATGAGCCAGAGCATGAACACCACGAGCAGCGCGAGCACGACCAGCGCCAGAACGGGGTGGGCGAACGCCAGCCAGAGCACCGTGCCGACGGCGACTTCCTCGCCGAACGAGGCCGCCCAGTTGGAAAACGGCTCGGGCGACGTGTTGATCAGGGCGCGACTGCCGGTCTTGGCGAGATGGCTCCCCGCCGCCAGCGTGCCGCCGAGGATCGCCGCCGCCAGCATCGTGGCCGACGATGCATCGCCGAACACGCTTGCCGCAAGCGCGGCGCCGGCCGGAATGCGGATGAAGGTCTGCACCACGTCCCACGCCGAGTCCACGCCCGGAATCTTGTCGGCAAAGAATTCGACCAAGCACATGAAGCCGGATGCGGCGAGCACGAACGGATGCGCGAGCGTGGCGAGCCCGGCCGGCAGGTCGACCACGCCGAGGAAGCCCAGCCCGCCCAGGATGAACAGCACCGCGTAGAGACGCAAGCCGCTCGCCCAGCCGACCGCCGCGGCGAGCGCCACCAGCTGCAACGTATCGAGGTGCGCGAGGACCGGCGTCATGGCTTGTTACGGAGCCCCGCCGGCACCCACGCCGCCACGCGCTTGTCGAGAAATGCCGCCACGCCTTCCTTGCCTTCGGCCGAAGCGCGCACGGCAGCGATGTGTTCGGCGGTGCCACTGATGACCTCGGCATCGATCGGGCGATGCGCGACGCCGCGAATCAGCGCCTTGCATTCCATCTGCGCCCGCGGTCCGGCCAGCATCAGCTTGCCCAGGATTTCGTTGACGCGTTCGTCCAGTTCCGCGATCGGCACGATGTCGTGCACGAGGCCGATGCGGTAGGCCTCGGCGGCGTCGAAGCGTTCGCCGGTGAGGAAATAGCGGCGGGCCGCCCGCGCACCGATCGCCTCGATGACATAGGGCGAGATGGTGGCGGGGATCAGTCCCAGCTTGGCCTCGGACAGCGCAAACGATGCCTCGATCGCGGCGATGGCAATGTCGCAGCAGGCCGTCAGTCCCACGCCACCGCCGTACGCTGCGCCATGGACGCGCGCCACCGTGGGTTTGGACAAGCCGTTCAACGTCCGCAGCATCAGCGCCAGCGCCTGCGCATCGGCGAGATTCTCGGCAGGCCCGTAGCCCGCCATCTTCTTCATCCAGTTCAGGTCCGCCCCGGCGCAGAAGCTCTTGCCGCTGCCGGCCAGGACCACGGCCCGGACCGCATCGTCGGCGTCGAGGACATTGAGCACCTCCGTCAGTTCGGCGATCAACGTCTCGTTGAAGGCGTTGTGCAGATCAGGCCGGTTGAGCGTGACGACGGCCACGCCTTGCTGCAGCGCGACCGCCAGCGTTTCGTAACCGGGCGTGGATGATTTCTTGCGGGCCATGGTGGGTTTCCGTGTGGGTGCGGGTTACATCCGCTTGGCGGCTTCCTCGAGCATCACTTCGGTGGCGCCGCCGCCGATGGCCAGGATGCGGGCATCGCGCCAGAGCCGCTCGATGGCCATTTCACGAATATAGCCCATCCCGCCGTGAAACTGCTGGCAGGCGTGGACGACCTCGTTGGCCAATTCGCCGGTGAGCGCCTTCAACTGGGAGATTTCCTTGACGCAGTCGCGCTCCTGCGTGACCAGCCAGGCGCAGTGGTACATGAACGCGCGCGCTGCCTGCGTCTTCGCCTCCAGCATCGCAAGACGCTGGCGGATCGTCTCGCGATCCCACAGCGTGCCGCCGAACGCCTGCCGCTGCCGCACGTGCTCCAGCGCCAGCCGCAACGCCACCGTGGCATGCCCCACGGCCATCGCGGCCAGCGCGAGACGTTCGCGCTGGAAGTTGCGCATGATCGCGTAGAAGCCCGCATTCTCCACGCCCAGCAGCGCAGTGGCCGGCACCCGGCAGTCCGCAAAGACCAGTTCCGCGGTGTCCGACGAACGCCAGCCCGACTTGTCGAGCGCGCGACCCACGGTGAATCCGGGCGTGCCGCGCTCGACCGTGAACAGCGAGATGCCGCGCGAACCCTTGGCCGCGCTGTCCGTGCGCGCCGCGACGATGACGAGATCGGCGTGCACGCCGTTGGTGATGAACATCTTGGTGCCGTCGATGACCCAGTGGTCGCCGTCGCGGCGGGCCCGCGTGCGCAATCCCGCGACGTCGGAACCCGCTCCGGGTTCGGTCACGGCCACCGCGGTGATCGTGTCGCCGGTGCAGACACCCGGCAGATAGCGGGCCTGCTGCTCGGGCGACCCGGCGTGCGTCAGGTGCGGCGACGCCATGTCGGTGTGCACGAGCACGGTGATGATGAAGCCGCCGAACGTCGATTGGGACAATGCCTCGGCGAACACGAGATTGGTGAGCGCGTCCGCACCGGCGCCGCCATGGACCGGATCAACCATCAGGCCCAGGAGCCCGATCGAACCCAGCTTGCGCAGCACCTCGCGCGGCGTCGCGCCGGCTTCCTCCCACCGGGCGGCATGGGGCTCCACCTCGGTGGCGACGAACCGCGCGACCTGGTCGCGCAGCAGCGCATGTTCCGACGTTGCGTAGATCATCGCGGCGCTACATCCGGAACACGCCGAACTTCGTCGGTTCGAGCGGACGATTGAGCGAGGCGGAGATGGCGAGCCCCAGTACGCGCCGGGTGTCGGCGGGATCGATGACGCCGTCGTCCCACAGCCGCGCCGAGGCGAAGTACGGATGCGCCTCCGCGGTGAGCTTGTCCCGCACCGGCGTCTTGAACGCCTCCTCGTCCGCCGTACTCCAGTCCTTGCCCGCCTTTTCGATCGCATCGCGCTTGACCGTGGCGAGCACGCTGGCGGCCTGCTCGGGACCCATCACGCAGATCCGTGCATTGGGCCACATCCACAGGAAGCGCGGATTGAACGCGCGGCCGCACATGCCGTAGTTGCCCGCGCCGTAGCTGCCGCCGATGATCACGGTGAACTTGGGCACCTGCGCGCAGGACACGGCCGTCACCATCTTGGCCCCGTCCTTGGCGATGCCGCCGGACTCGTATTTCTGGCCGACCATGAAGCCGGTGATGTTCTGCAGGAAGATGAGCGGGATGCCGCGCTGCGCGCACAGTTCGATGAAATGCGCGCCCTTGAGCGCCGACTCGGAGTACAGCACGCCGTTGTTGGCGACGATGCCCACCGGGTAGCCCCAGATGCGCGCGAAGCCGGTGACGAGCGTGGTGCCATAGCGCGCCTTGAACTCGTCGAATACGCTGCCGTCGACGACCCGCGCGATCACCTCGCGCACGTCGTAGGGCTTCTTGATGTCGGCCTGGATGACGCCGTAGAGTTCCTCCGGGTCGTACAGCGGCTCGACCGGCGGCTCCACCGCCAGCGTCACCCGCTTCACGCGATTCAGGTTGCCGACGATGTTGCGCGCGATGGCCAGCGCGTGATGATCGTTCAGCGCGAAATGGTCGGCCACGCCGGAAACCCGCGTATGCACATCCGCGCCGCCCAGCTCCTCGGCACTGACGACCTCGCCGGTGGCGGCCTTCACCAGCGGCGGGCCGGCCAGGAAGATCGTCGCCTGGTTCCTGACGATGATCGACTCGTCCGACATCGCCGGCACATACGCGCCGCCCGCGGTGCACGAACCCATCACCACGGCGATCTGCGGAATGCCCTGCGCCGACATCGTGGCCTGGTTGTAGAAGATCCGGCCGAAGTGATCGCGGTCGGGGAACACGTCGAACTGGTTGGGCAGGTTGGCGCCGCCGGAGTCGACGAGATAGATGCACGGCAGGCCGTTGTCGCGGGCGATATCCTGCGCGCGCAGGTGTTTCTTGACGGTGAGCGGGTAGTAGGTGCCGCCCTTCACCGTGGCGTCGTTGCAGACGATCACGCATTCGCGCCCGGCCACGCGGCCGATGCCGGTGATGATGCCCGCGCCCGCGATGTTGTCGTCGTACATGGCGTACGCCGCCAGCGCCGAGAACTCCAGGAACGGGCTGCCGGCATCGAGCAGCGTGCGCACGCGTTCGCGCGGCAGCAGCTTGCCGCGCGCCGTATGCCGGTCGCGCGCCACCTTGCCGCCACCCTCCTCGATCGCGGCGAGCTTGACCTTCAGGTCGGCCACCAGCGCGGCCATCGCGTCGTGATTCTGCGCGAAGGCGGCGTCGCGGACATTGAGCTTCGATTCGATCACAGGCATGGTCGTGGCCTCACGCTGCCGCCGGACGCGGGTGTCCGGGCATCAGCGCATAAGGGTGTTTCCAACGGGGGGTGGCCGCAATGCGGGCCAGCCACTCGCGCAACGCGGGAAAAGTGGCCCAATCCTCGCCGAACTCGTCGGCGAAATACAGGTAGCCGCACAGCGACAGGTCGGCGATCGTCAGGCGCTCGCCGACGACGAAGGCGCGCGTGGCCAGGTGTGCGTCGAGGATGCGCCACGCGGCCTCCGCGCGTTTGCGGAATTCGGCCAGCACGGCGGGATCCGGTGCGGTCGCGAACGCGCGCATGAAGCGATACGTCGCCGTATAGCTCGTCAGTTTGTGGTTGTCGAACAGGATCCAGCGCAGGATCTCGCGGCGCTCGGCGGCATCGCGTGGTCCGAACATTCCAAGACAATCGGCAACGTACTCGAGGATGACGCCCGACTGCGACAGCAGGAGCCCCCGATGCTCCAGCACCGGCACTTCGCCCATGACGTTGCATTGGCGGTAGGCCGGCGCGCGCGTTTCGCCGCCGAAATAGTCCACGAAGCGCGGACTCCAGCCGGCACCCGCGAGCTCGAGCAGCAGCGCTGCCTTGTAGGCGTTGCCGGACTGGGCGAAGCAATGCAGCGTGTACTCGGCCATCGAAATCCTCGTCCGCTTCAGAAACCGCCCTTGGTCAGCCAGCAATCGATCTGGTCGAAGCGATCGAGGCCCCAGAACGGCTCGCCGTCGACCACGATGAACGGCGAACCGAACACCCCGGCCGCAAGCGCCGCCTCGACCTCGCCTTTCAGCGCATCCTTGATCGACGGATCGTCAATGGCCGCACGCGCGGCCACCGCATCGAAGCCGGCCTCGCCGGCCACGGCGGCGGCCACGTCCGCCTTCGAAATGTCGCGGCCGTCGACAAAATACGCGTGGTAGAGCGCCTTGGCCACGCGCGCGCCGTCGGCCGGATCGCGCGCCTTCGCCCACAGCACGATCCGCGCAGGCGCCTGCGACGCAATCGGAAATACCGCCGGCATGTGGAATTCGGGAAGGCCGTGAAAGCGCGCGCTGCGGGCGATGTCGTGCACCGAATACGGGCCCTTCAGCGGCACCTCCGTCAGCGGCGCGCCGCCTGTGGCGCGAAAGATCGCGCCGAGCAATATCGGTCGCCAATCGACCGTGCGCCCGTGCCTGGCCGCCAGCGCATCGATCTTCTGCGCGGCGAAATAGCCGTAGGGCGACGAGAAATCAAAATAGAAATCGATGGGTGCGGGATTCATCGGGTTGCTCCGGAATGTCGCGTCAGGCGACGAGCGCCCGCGCGATCACCATCCGCTGGATGTCGCTGGTGCCTTCGTAGATCTGGCACACGCGCACGTCGCGGTAGATGCGTTCGACGGGGAAATCGGCCACGTAACCGTAGCCGCCGTGGATCTGGATTGCAGCCGAACACACGCGCTCGGCCATTTCGGAGGCGAGGAGCTTGGCCATCGAGGCCTCCTTGAGGCAAGGCAGGCCAGCGTCCCGCAGCGAGGCCGCGTGCCAGATCAGCTGCCGCGCCGCCTCGATTTCGAGCGCCATGTCGGCCAGCCTGAAGCCCACGGCCTGATGGTCGGCGATGGCCTTGCCGAAACTCTGCCGCTCCCGCGCATAGGCGAGCGCCGCATCGAAGGCCGCCCGCGCCATGCCCAGCGCCTGCGCGGCGATGCCGATGCGACCCGCCTCGAGGTTGGCCAGAGCGATGCGATAGCCCGCACCCTCGGCGCCGAGCAGGTTCGCGGCCGGCACGGCGCAATCCTCGAACACGATCTGTGCCGTATCCGACGCATGCTGGCCGAGCTTCTGCTCGACGCTTGCCACCCGATAGCCGGGCGTGCGCGTGTCGACGATGAAGCCGGAGATACCCTTCTTGCCGGCACTCTTGTCGGTGACCGCGAACACGATGGCCACATCGGCATTCTTGCCGGTCGTGATGAACTGCTTGACGCCATTCAGCACGTAGCGATCGCCGCGCTTCTCCGCGCGCGTGGCCAGCGCCGCGGCATCCGAGCCCGCCTGCGGCTCCGTCAGGCAGAAGCAGCCCAGCCACTCGCCGCGTGCCAGCGGCTTCAGGTAATGCTCCTTCTGCATGTCGGTGCCGAATGCATTGAGCGGCCCGCACACCACCGAGTTCTGCACGCTGACAATGGTCGATGTCGCGCCGTCGCCCGCGGCGATCTCCTCCAGCGCCACCGCCAGCGACACATAGTCCATCGCCGCGCCGCCCCACGCCTCGGGCACCACCATGCCCAGCGCACCCAGCTCGCCCAGCGCCTGCAGTTCCGCGCGCGGAAAGTGCGCTTCGCGGTCCCAGCGCGCGGCATTGGGCGCCAATTGTTCCTGCGCAAAGGCGCGCATCGTGTCGCGCACGAGTTGCTGTTCTTCGGTCAGCAGCATGGCTTCAGGCCGTCACGGTGGCCGCGGGCATTGCCACCGCCGGCCGGTTGATGATGAACACGCCGAGGATGACCAGCGCGCCGCCGGTCAGCATCGACCACTCGAGCGGCTCGCCCAGCAGCAGCACGCCAAGCGTCACCGCGGCCACCGGCACCAGGTTGATGAACACCGCCGTGCGCGCCGGCCCGAGAACCTTGACACCCTCGTAAAACCAGACGAACGCGACCGCGGTGCCGAACACGCCCAGGAAGCCGAGCGAAACCCAGCCCTTGAGCGATGCCTGGGGCACGATCAGGTTGCCGGTGACGGCGGCAGCAACGGCCAGTATCGCCGTACCGACCAGCGCCGCGTATGTGGACGCGGCAAGCGCCGACATGCTGCGCAGGATGCGCTTGCCCAGCAACGTGTACGTGACCCACGATAGGGAACAGCCGAGGAGCGCGGCTTCGCCGATGCCCACCTGGCCCGTGAATAGATCCAGCGGATTGCCGTGGCCCAGCACGATGGTCACTCCCGTCAACGCCACCACGATGCCGACGACTCGATAACGCGTGAGCGGCTCGTGCAGGAACAGCGCGGCGCCGATCAGCGTCGCCACCGGGTTGAAGGCCATGATCAGCGATCCGCGCGAGGCCGGCACCCGCTCCAGTCCGAACATGAACAGCAGGTTGTACGCAGCCACGCCGGTCATTCCCAGCAACGTTACGTCAAGCCATTGCTGCCGCGACAACGTGGGCAGCCCACCTTCCAGTCGCCATGCCAGCACGAGCAGCGTCGCAGATGCCACGAGAAAGCGCCACAGCGCGGCGGTAGGCGCAGGCATTTCAGCGGCCGCCACCCGGCCGGCAATGAAGGTGCCGCCCCAGATGATGGCGACAAGCACCAGCCTGCCGTAAACCGTCGTCGTCGCCGCCGGCGTGGTCATCGGCGGTCGTCCAGCGCCAGCCTGGCTGCAATGGCCGCAAACGTTCCAGCCATGATCCACCGCTGCGCCTTCGCCCACAGGGGCCGCTGCGCCAGCCAGCGCGCAGTGCGCGCGGCCAGCAGCACGAACATCAGGTCGCCGACTGCGGCAATCACGAGCTGCACCGCGCCCAGCAGCAGCGATTGCCCCAGTACGCTGCCGCGCGCCGGATCGACGAACTGCGGCAACAGCGCCAGGTAGAAGAGCGCGACCTTTGGGTTGAGGATGCTGGTCAGCACGCCGGTACGAAACAGCATCCACCGCGATTCGGGCGGCAGCACGCGCGGCGTGAAGAGACCTCCGCCGCCATGCGGTCGCACGGCGTCCCACGCCAGCCACAACAGATAGGCCGCGCCCGCCCACCGCATGGCGTCGTACAACGCCGGAATGGCGAGGAACACCGCGGAGAGACCCAGGGCCGCCGCGATGATATGCACGAGGAACCCGGTGGTGGTGCCGGCCAGTGAAACGATGCCAGCCGCGCGACCCTGGCATAGGGTGCGCGAGACGAGATACAGGAGATTGGGGCCGGGCGTGAGCACGAGCAGCACCGCGGCCAGCGCAAACAGCAGCAGCGTATCGAGCGAGATCATGGTTGCAGTCTGCGCGTCGTTGTCGAAAAACCGTCGCGACGTTCAGACCAGCTCGATCGCCATCGCGGTGGCTTCGCCGCCGCCGATGCACAGCGCCGCCACGCCGCGCTTCTTGCCGTGCTTGCGCAGCGCGCCGAGCAACGTGACCAGGATCCGCGCGCCCGAAGCGCCGATCGGATGACCGAGCGCCGTGGCGCCGCCGTGAACGTTGACCCTGTCGTGCGGCAGACCGTGATCCTTCATCGCGGCCATCGTGACGACCGCGAACGCCTCGTTGATCTCGAAGAGGTCGACATCCTTCGTGGTCCAGCCGGTCATGCGATAGATCTTCTCGATGGCGCCCACGGGGGCGGTCGAGAACCATGCGGGTTCCTGCGCGTGCGTGGCATGCGCAACGATGACGGCCAGCGGCTTCAGGCCGCGCCGCTCGGCCTCGGAGCGTCGCATCAGCACCAACGCCGCCGCGCCGTCCGAGATCGAACTCGAATTGGCGGCGGTCACCGTCCCGGTCTTGCTGAATGCGGGCTTGAGGTTCGGAATCTTGTCGGGCACGGCCTTGGCCGGCTGCTCGTCACGATTGATGACGACTTCGCCTTTGCGCCCCGTGACCGTCACGGGTGCGATTTCCCAGTCGAAGGTGCCGTCGTTGTTCGCACCCAGCGCGCGCGACAGCGACGTCAGCGCGAAGTGATCCTGCTCTTCGCGCGTGAATGCATACTTCGAGGCGCAATCCTCGGCAAAGCTGCCCATCAGGCGGCCTTTTTCATACGCGTCCTCGAGCCCGTCGAGGAACATGTGGTCGAACACCTGCTGGTGGCCCATCCGATAGCCGGTGCGCGCCTTCGGCATCAGGTAGGGGGCATTGCTCATGCTCTCCATGCCGCCCGCCACCATCGCCCTGGCCGAACCGGCCAGCAGCGCGTCGTGCGCCAGGATGGTGGCCTCCATCGCCGAGCCGCACATCTTGTTGACGGTGGTGCACCCCGTGGACAACGGCAGTCCCGCCTTCAACGATGCCTGCCGCGCCGGCGCCTGGCCCTGCCCTGCGGGCAGCACGCAACCGAAGATCACCTTGTCGATGTCTTCGGGCGCAACACCCGCGCGCTCGACCGCCGCCTTGATCGCCACGGCGCCGAGATCGCTGGCCGCGAGTGCCGCAAAGTCGCCCTGGAAGCCGCCCATCGGCGTGCGCGCCGCCCCCACTATCACCACCGGATCGATATTCATCGCCAAAGGTTCCTACTTCGTTTCGTTGAAGAGTTCGCGGCCGATCAGCATCCGGCGAATCTCGGACGTGCCCGCCCCGATTTCGTACAGCTTGGCGTCGCGCCACAGCCGGCCCGTGGGGTATTCGTTGACATAGCCGTTGCCGCCCAGCGCCTGGATCGCCTCGCCGGCCATCCACGTGGCCTTTTCCGCCGCGTAGAGAATGGCACCCGCGGCATCCTTGCGCGTGGTCTCGCCGCGATCGCAGGCCTGCGCCACCGCGTAGACATAAGCCTTGCACGCCATCATCGTCGAATACATGTCGGCAACCTTGCCCTGCATCAGCTGGAACTCGCCGATCGGCTGGCCGAACTGCGAGCGCTCATGCACGTAGGGCAGCACCGCGTCCATGCACGCCGCCATGATGCCGATGGGTCCGGCCGCGAGCACCGCGCGCTCGTAGTCGAGGCCGCTCATCAGCACGCTGACCCCGCGCCCCTCGACGCCAAGGATGTTCTCCGCCGGCACCGCGCAATCGGCAAACACCAGTTCGCAGGTGTTCGAGCCGCGCATGCCCAGCTTGTCGAGCTTCTGCGCCGTCGTGAAACCCGGCATGCCCTTCTCGACCAGGAACGCGGTGATGCCCTTCGGGCCGGCCTGCGGGTCGGACTTCGCGTAGACCACCAGCGTGTCCGCGTCGGGCCCGTTGGTGATCCACATCTTGTTGCCGTTCAGCACGAAGTGATCGCCGCGCCGGTCCGCGCGCAGGCGCATCGACACGACGTCGGAACCCGCGCCCGGCTCGCTCATCGCCAGCGCACCAACATGCTCGCCGCTGATCAGCTTCGGCAGGTAGCGGCGCTTCTGCGCCTCGTTGCCGTTGCGCCGGATCTGGTTCACGCACAGGTTCGAGTGCGCGCCGTAGGACAGGCCCACCGAGGCCGACGCGCGCGAAATCTCCTCCATCGCCACGCAGTGCGCGAGGTAGCCCATCCCGGTGCCGCCGTATTCCTCGTCGACCGTGATGCCGAGGAGACCCAGGTCGCCCATCTTGCGCCAGAGGTCGGCAGGAAACTGGTTGGTCGCGTCGATGGCGGCCGCGCGGGGCGCAATCTCGGCGGCAGCGAACTGCTGCACGGTCGCGCGCAGCATGTCGATCATCTCGCCGTGGTGGAACGACAACGACGGAAAATTGAGCATGGGCACCTTGGAAAGGTTGACGTTGCGTGACGAAACGACGGCGGTGCGGGCGGGCAAACCGTCACAGGTCGGGCTTGCCGTGCATCACCATCAGTGTCTGCTGCATGAGGGCCACCAGCGTGCGCTGGCCGGCGCGGACCGCGTGCACTTCGCCGCGGGTGATGACCAGCGTGCGCCCCGGGCGCACGACGTGGCCCTCGGCCACGAGCAGATCACCCTCGGCGGGCGCCACCAGATTCAGCTTGAACTCGACGGTCAGCACCGAACTGTCCGCCGGAAACAACGTGAATCCGGCGAAGCCACCGGCGGTATCGATGATCGCACTCACGATGCCGGCGTGCACATACCCGTGGTGCTGCATCAGTTCATCGCGCGGGACCAGCGAAATCGCGCAATAGCCAGGGGTCACCGCGTCGAGGGAGGCGCCGATCAGGCGCATGGCCCCCTGCCGCTCAAAGCTTGTGCGCGCCCGTTCCGCATACCGGGGGTTCTGCGGCTGGAAGGTGGAAGCGGCGATCACAACCGGGCTCCTGGGTGGGAAAGGGCAGGCAATGGTTGCCACCGGCCGCATTTTGTATTACGTTTACGTAAACGTCAATTGGTCGAAGGCGGGGACGGGTCGTCCTTCAACCGTCGCCGGCATTCGCGCTCGATCCCGTCGACCTCGGCCAGCACGGCGTCGATGTCCTCCCGCTGTTGCAGCAGGCGGCGGCGGCGTTCGGCCAGCATGGCGAGGAACATCGATAGCTGGGCCCGCTCGTTGCGGCCGACTTCATAGAGGTCAAGCAGTTCGCGGATCTCGGAGAGCGCAAGGCCGAGGCGCTTGCCGCGCAGGATCAGTTTCAACCGGACACGCTCGCGTTCACGGTACACGCGCGAACGGCCCCGCCGCTCCGGGGCGAGCATGCCCTCGTCCTCGTAGAAGCGGATGGCGCGCGTGGTCAGCGCGAATTCGTGCGCGAGGTCGGAGATCGTGTAGGTGGTCTCGCGGTCGGAGACCGCCGCGGATACCTTGCGGGAGGACGGAAGCATGCGGCGGATAAGCGCAGTGTGCGGCAGTGATCGAAGAGCAAGATAACATACCGGGTTGCCCCGACTTTTGCCATGAACGCCTCGCATCCCCCCCTGCTCGACCACCCTTTCGCCGTCCCGCCGCCCGCGGGGACCGCGACCGAGGTCGCCCCCGGCGTCCTGTGGCTGCGCATGCCGCTGCCGTTCGCGCTCGATCACATCAACCTGTGGCTGCTAGCGGAAGACGACGGTTGGACGCTGGTCGACTGCGGCATCGGCAACAACGCCACACGTACGCTGTGGACGACGCACTTCGGCACGACGATGCGCGGGCTGCCGCTGCGGCGCATCGTCGCCACCCACTGCCATCCCGATCACCTCGGCAACGCCGAATGGCTGGCGACGCGATTCGGTTGCCGCGTGAGCATGACGCTCGGCGAATTCCTGGCCGCCCACGCATTGATCGATGCCCGCGCCGCGCACTCGCCCGCCGCCACGCTCGCGCTGTTTCGCATGCACGGGATGAGCGATTCAGATGTGGCCGCACTCGCGCAGCGCGGCAATCACTACGCTTCGCTGGTGCCCACCGCGCCCGCGGACTTCGACCGGATCATCCCCGGCGACACCGTGAATGCGGGCGGCACCAACTGGTCGACCGTCTTCGGCTACGGCCACTCGCCCGAACACGTCGCGCTGTACGCGGCGGAGCGCGGCGTCCTGATCTCCGGCGACATGCTGCTGCCCAGGATCAGCACCAACGTCAGCGTCTGGCCGGCGGACCCGGACGGTGATCCGCTGGGCCGCTTCCTCGCGTCGATCGCAGCCTTCCTGCCGCTGCCCGACGATACCCTGGTGCTGCCATCGCACGGCCTCCCGTTTCGCGGCATCGCCTTGCGCGTCGCGCAGCTCCGCGCGCACCACGACGCGCGGCTGGCCGAACTTGAAGCCGCCATTGCCGCAGCCGCCGGCCCCGTCACTGCCGCGCAGATGATCCCGGTGCTGTTCCGGCGCGAGCTCGACCTGCAGCAACGCTTCTTCGCCATCGGCGAGTCTGTCGCGCACCTCAACCATCTGTGGCACCGAAAGCGCCTGCGGCGCACGCAGTCCGCCGCCGGCATCCTGCATTTCTCCGCCTGACCGTTTCACCGCCGCAGCCAAACCGCAACTCCAAGAGAACACTCATGGCCACTACGAATCCCGCGACCCCCGTGTCCACCATCGATCCCGCCGCCCTGGCCGAGTCCCTCGCCTCCGCGGCGGAAAAGAGCGGCAAACTGATCGGCGAGTTCGCCGCGCGCAATGCGCGCAACGGCGCATCGCTGCCCACCGACGAGCTGGGCCTGGGCAAGGCCTTCATGGAACTGGCCGCGCAGATGCTCGCCAATCCGGCCAAGATGGCGGCCTCCAACCTCAACCTGTGGTGGGACTACATGAGCCTGTGGCAGGGCTCGATGCTGCGGATGATGGGAGCCACCACCGAACCGGTGATGGTGCCCGCCAAGGGCGACAAGCGCTTCAAGCATGAGGACTGGCACGAGCACTTCCTGTTCGACTACATCAAGCAGAGCTACCTCATCACCGCGCGCTGGATGCACGACCAGGTCGCGACCGTGGAGGGTCTGGACGACCAGACGAAGAAGAAGGTCGACTTCTTCACGCGGCAGTACATCGATGCGCTGGCGCCCTCCAATTTCGCGCTCACCAATCCCGAGGTGTTCCGCGAGACGGTGGCGTCCGGCGGGCAGAACCTGGTGAAGGGCCTCAACAACCTGCTCGACGACATCGAGCGCGGCGGCGGCCAGCTCAAGATCTCGATGACCGACTCCAAGGCCTTCGAGCTTGGCGTGAACATCGCCACCACGCCGGGCAAGGTCGTGTTCCAGACCGAACTGATGCAGCTGATTCAGTACGAGCCGACGACGAAGAAGGCCTGGAAGCGTCCACTGCTGGTGATTCCGCCGTGGATCAACAAGTACTACATCCTCGACCTGCGCGAGAAGAATTCCATGCTGCGCTGGGCCGCCAACGAGGGCATGACGGTGTTCATCATCTCGTGGGTGAATCCGGATGCGAAGCTCGCGCACAAGAACTTCGAGGACTACCTGACCGAAGGCACGCTGGCGGCACTCGACGCCATCGAAAAGGCCACCGGCGAGGAAGAGGTCAACACGGTCGGCTATTGCCTCGGCGGCACGCTGCTCGCGGCCACGATGGGCTACCTGGCCGCGCACAAGCAAAAGCGCATCGCCAGCGCCACCTTCATGGCCTCACTCCTCGACTTCACCTCGGCCGGCGAGCTCGAGGTGTTCATCGACGAAGCCCAGGTGTCCGCGCTCGAGAAGAAGATGAACGAGCGCGGCTTTCTCGAGGGCAGCGAGATGGCCACCACCTTCAACATGCTGCGCGCCAACGACCTCATCTGGTCGTTCGTCATCAATAACTACCTGCTCGGGCGCGATCCGTTCCCGTTCGACCTCCTGCACTGGAACTGCGATTCCACGCGGATGCCGGCGACCATGCACAGCTATTACCTGCGCAACATGTACATGCACAACCTGCTGCGCGTGCCGGGCGGGCTCGAACTCGCCGGCACGAAGATCGATCTGTCGAAGGTCAACACGCCAACGTATTTCGTGTCGGCCATCGAGGACCACATCGCACCGTGGAAGACCACCTACGCCGGGCCGTCGATCCTGCCGGGCAAGTCGCGCTTCGTGCTGTCGGGGTCGGGCCATATCGCCGGCATGGTCAACCCGCCTGCCGCCAACAAGTACGGCTTCTGGACCAACGACAAGCTGCCGGAGACGCCGGACGGCTGGTTCGAGGGGGCCAAACAGCACGACGGTTCGTGGTGGACCGATTGGCGGCAATGGGTCGAGCCCTGCCTCGGGCGCGAGGTACCCGCGCGGGTGCCCGGCAAGGGCAAGCTCAAAGTGCTGGAAGCGGCGCCGGGCAGCTACGCGCGCACCCGCGTGGACGGCAAGTAGCCGTTACTTCGGCGCGGGCTTGTCGACATCGACCTTGTCGGGTCGCGGGCGCTCGGAGCGCTGCGGATTGGCGCCGGCCGGAGCGGCCGCTGCAGGAGCGGCTGGTACCGGCGCCGCTTGCGGTACCGCCACCGGTGCCGGAGCCGGACGCGCCACCTGCGGCGACGGCACAGACACCGGCGCCTGCCGGTTCACGGGCGGCAACGACGGACTGGCCGCCACCGGCGGCGGCGCGACATAGGCCGGCGCCAGTGATGGCGGCCGCGATGGCGCGCGCTGCAGCGAGGGCTGCGCAGGCGCGACGGCGGATGGCGACTGCGCCGAGGAAGGCGGAACCGCCACGACGGCCGGCGCCATACCGGAGGGCATCGGGATGCCTGCAGGCGAGGCGGTCTGCGGCCCGCCCTGCCGGTTGCCACCACGAAGGTCATTGCGACTGTCGAGCCGCGAATCCGACGCCGGCGCGGGCAGACCAGCGTTGCCGCCGACAGGCGAAGCTGGCACGGGACGCGATGCCGGAGGTGCGGCGTTGACCCCGCCCGCGCCGCTGCTGACCTCGGCGCCGCTCGTGCGCAGCGACCTGGGACGCATCCCCGTCAC
>JANNYI010000054.1:0-1576 GCA_031410015.1 Betaproteobacteria bacterium
CGCGGTCGGCTTCATCGACCCGCCCATTTTTTTGCCGTCGGGCGCTTGAACACACGCCTTGCGGCGACTAAGCCCGCCCCGGCCGGCGCGCCCCGCACCCTGCCGCGACGAACAGAACCAGCCCCGCACCGCGCCCCGACGAACACAACACACAAACGTTCCGCCGCACCACAAAAAAAAGGGGCGCCCTTGCAGGCGCCCCGTCAATGCTGTTGGTTCTGATTCAGTCACGCTGCCCGGAAAAGAACATCAAGATATTAAGCAAGCTGACGAAAATATTGTACACGTTCAGGAACAGCCCCATCGTCGCCATGATGTAATTCGTTTCGCCGCCGCGCACGATGTTGCTGACGTCATACAGGATGTAGGCGGAGAAGATCAGGACCGCGATGCCCGACAATGCCACCGACAGCGCCGGCACCTGGAAAAACAGGTTGGCGATCGACGCCACGATCAGCAGGATCACCCCGACGAACAGGAACTTGCCCATGAAGGAGAAATCCTTCTTGGTGACCGTGGCGATCGCCGCCATGGCGAAGAAGATCGCCGCAGTCATGCCGCCGGCCAACCCTACCAGCTGCCCGCCGTTGCGCAAGCCGCCCGCCACGGTGAGGATGGGCGTCAGCATGAGACCCGCCACGAACGTGAAGCCGAATAGCGCGACCACGCCCCACGCGCTGTTGCGCAGCCGCGTCACGACGAAGAGCGAGCCCAGCATGGCCGCGAACATCAGCAGCGGCGTCATGATCGGCGCCGCCTTGAACAGCCCGATGAAATTGAACTGCATGCCGGCAAAGGCCCCGGCAATGGTCGGCAGCATCGAAAGGGCGAGCAGCCAATAGGTGTTGCGCAGGACGGTGTTGGCGTCGACTGACGGCGCCACGCTGCCCTGGTCAATGACCCGCTCCGGGAAGCCCGAGGCAGGGACCTGCTGCTGCCCACCCGACATCACCGGCTCGAATTTACGTTCCATGGTGCCTCCAGAAATGGGCCCGACCGGCCCTCAAGTGACTAAGACTAGCAGAACGGCCGGGAGTTTCAATCCCGGAACCCCTGTCCAGGCAAGGGTTTTGTCCAACTGTTAAGATGCCGCCGCGCGGCCAGGATTCAAGTCCCCCGCGCCGCAACATTCCGGAGGCGTGGCCGAGCGGTTTAAGGCACGGGTCTTGAAAACCCGCGAAGGGGCAACCCTTCCGTGAGTTCGAATCTCACCGCCTCCGCCAGAGCAACTTCCGACGACTACTTTTGCAGGCCGAAATGCCCGCCGATCATCCCGGCTGCCTGCGCTATGGCGATGGCCCTTGATTGTTCGGTGAAAACCGGGGAAGTCCGGTAAAAGATTCCGCTTGCATCCGGGGGCAAACGGGGGCAACATTCCGCAGGAGTTGCCCCACCCCTGCCGGAGTTGCCCCCCATGCCCCTGACCGCAACCGCAATCCGAAATGCCAAGCCCGCACCCACGGTGCAGCGCCTTTGGGACGCACAAGGTTTGTACCTGGAAGTGTCGCCAGCGGGCGGCCGTTGGTGGCGCCTAAAGTACCGCTTCGAGGGCAAGGAAAAGCGCCTCTCTCTCGGC
>JANNYI010000055.1:0-9740 GCA_031410015.1 Betaproteobacteria bacterium
CAAGGCCGTTGCGGTCTATCTGCAGGCGCGTGCCACGGTGCTGAAGCTCGAACGGCGCCATCGCCGTGTTGCCGACCCGGCGCCGCAGGTGCGCGCTGCCGTGCCGGGCGCGCGCGCAGTTGCTGCCCCACGCGACGACGAAGAGGACGACCACGTGCTGCGCAAGGCTCAGCACCGGGCGCAGACGTTGCGCAGGTACGCGATCATGGCCGCGCCCGTCGCGGTGGCGCTGGTGATCGGCGTATGGTGGATGGTTGCGGCCAACGACCGCGATTCCGCGCAGGCCTCGCTCAATGTCGCCAATACGGCCGCGGTGGCCAAGGCCGCCACGCCCGCGGCAGCGGTGCCGAAGGTGGCACGCGTCACCAAGGAAGAGGATCCCGGCACCTACTTCGCCGGCAAGATCCTCGATCTCAAGTCCGCCGGCAACTGGAACGTGCTGGTGCTGTTCGCCTCGGAATGGACCCGCAAGCAGCCCGGCAACGCCCTGGCCTGGAAGGAACTGAGCCTCGGCTACACCAACATGCGGCAATACAACGATGCGCTCGAGGCCGGCACCAAGGCCACGCAGCTCGCGCCCAACGACCCGCTGATGTGGCGCAATCTCGCGCAGGTCAATCTCGACCTCAAGGAACCGGAGGCGGCGCTGAAGGCCTATGAGCGCGCGGCGGCGCTCGATCCGGCCGACGTGTACGTGCAAATGCAGGTCGGGACGCTGAGCACGCAGCTGGGCCGCCTGCCGCAGGCGCGCACGGCCTTCGAGCAGGTGCTGGCCGCGGACCCGGAGAATCCGGATGCATTGTGCGGCACCGCGGCGATTGCGCAGCGACAGGGCCGTGGCAAGGACGCCGATGCCGTCGCCAAGCAGTTGCGGGGCACGGACCACAAGTGCCGCGAGGTGCCCAGCGCCGTCGCCGCGGCCACGCGCAAGTAGCGCCGCGACGATCTGCCCGGAACGGCTATCATGCCGTGATGGGTTCATGCAGCAGGTGGCGCATGCGCGGCGCGCGCAACGGTTTCTCGCTGATGGAAGTGCTGATCGCGGTGGCGATCGTCGGCATCCTCGCGATGCTTGCCGTCCCCTCGTTCCAGTCGAGCATCGTCCGCGACCAGATCGTGCAGGCCGTGCCGCTGGTCAGTATCGCCAAGACGCCGATCGAACTCATGTGGACGGCCACGCAGGCGCTGCCGGCGAACAACGCCGCCGCCGGATTGCCTGTGCCCGCCAAGATCGTCAACAATTTCATAACATCCGTCACCGTGCAGGACGGTGCCATCCACATCACGTTCGGCAACAACGTCAACGGCACGATCAAGGGCAAGATCCTGACGCTGCGTCCCGCGGTGGTGGAGGACACGCCGATGGTGCCGGTGGCCTGGGTCTGCGGATTCGCTGCTGCGCCAGGCGGGATGACGGTCAGGGGCGAGAACCGCACCGACATTCCGGAGGGGCTGCTGCCCTTCAACTGCAAGCGCACGCCGGGCGCGTGACGCTACAAATTCCGGCCGTCGCCGGATCCGCACGCCACCCAACCGCGGCTGGCCAATCCCCGACGCGGACTTCGTGCCGGTCCGGCTGGGGCCGCAGCATGAAGCGCAGGTACCCTTTCTGCATGTGATGCACGGCAACGACAATGCGCGTCGCATCGACGAGCGCGCGGGGTTCCGGCGGCATTCGGACATGGTCGTGCGGGTCGTCTCGCGCACGGGATAGCGCTGCGCGTACGCAATGGACCGCGCTCCGGGCGGTCCTGCGGCCTGCGTACGGTACCGTACAGACCATGACGGTGAGGGCGGTCATCCTTGACCCTGTCGCACATCGCTTCGCGAATCGCGCGAACCTATTGATCCCCCTCCAAGGACGAATCCATGAACCGCATCGTCTATATCGTCGGCGCCGTCGTCATCATCATCGCACTGCTGTCGTTCTTCGGGTTGCGATAGCGCGCAGGAAGTCGCCCCCCGTTGGCGCGCCGGCACGCGGGCGCGCCGGACATCGTCACTGCCAGCGTTTGGGATCCGTGGCGTCCCGGCCTTCCGCCGCGAGCCGGAAACAGCCGTCGCCATCGATGATCGGGTCCAGCGCGGCGCGCTGGCTCTCGGGGGACGTCCCGCTTGCCCGCCACAGCGCGGGAAAGTCGAGCAATGCAATCGACTTGCCCTGTACCTGCACGACCCCGGCGCAGTGCATACGGGACAACGACCGGCTCACCGTTTCGAGCTGCAGGCCGAGATGGCTGCCGATATCCTGTCGTGTCATGCGCAGGATGAACCGGGACCGCGACAATCCCAGCTGCTGGTGACGTCGCGACAGATCGAGCAGAAACAGCGCAAGCCGTTGCTCGGCACGCATTGCACCGAGCATGAACATGAGGTCCTGGCTGCGCAGGATTTCATGGGCGAGCGTGCGCATCATCAGGGCTTGTGCGCATCCGGACTGCTGCGCCCAATGCTCGACGCGCGCGAAGGGTAGCGTGAACAGTTCCGCGTCCTCCAGCGCCACGACGTTGTTCCGATGAATTCCAGCGCCGATGCCGTTGAGACCGACCATATCGCCGGTCATGGGAAAGCCCGTCACGTGGATCAATCCGTCGGCGGAGGTGGCGAAGGTCTTCAGCACACCCCTGCGAATGACGTACAGCATATGGAACCTGTCGCCGGCGCGAACAAGTGTCTCGCCGCGGCGCAGGCGCTGGCGCTCGCACCGCAAGCGGTCCAACGCGATGATACCGACGACGGTCGCCGCCGGGCGCGCGGCTGCCACGGCGACGGTTCGGGCAACGGTTGCGGTCATGGGTGCTTTCCGGGGTTGCAGGGCACGGCTGTCCCTGATGCTGGGCCAGGGACTGCGAAGATCGAGCGAGTTGCAGGTCGGATGGTCGTCCCGGGCCCGTACAGCGGTCTGTGCGTTATCGAACACAGCAGGCAATCTGGCATCGCGTCTTCCGGGCAGCTATGATGCGGCACCGGGGAGGAATCAAGGCAATGGCAGTGATCACGACCATCGAGGACCTGCGGGTCCTCGCGCAGCAGCGCGTTCCGCGCATGTTCTACGACTATGCCGATTCGGGTTCATGGACCGAATCCACCTATCGTGCGAACGAAAGCGACTTCCGGAAGATCAAGCTGCGCCAGCGCGTGGCGGTGAACATGGAGGGCCGCAGCACGGCCACGACGATGGTGGGCGTGCCCGTGAAGATGCCGGTGGCCATTGCCCCCACCGGCCTCACCGGCATGCAGCACGCGGACGGCGAGATCCTGGGCGCCAAGGCGGCCGAGAAGTTCGGCATTCCCTTCACGCTGTCGACGATGAGCATCTGCTCGATCGAGGACATCGCCGCCCATACCAAGGCGCCGTTCTGGTTCCAGCTCTATGTGATGCGCGACCGCGATTTCATCGAGCGCCTGATCGATCGGGCCAAGGCGGCCCACTGCGGCGCGCTGGTGCTGACGCTCGACCTGCAGATTCTCGGCCAGCGGCACAAGGACCTGAAGAATGGCCTGTCGGCGCCGCCCAAGCTCACGCTCGCCAACATCATCAACATGATGGGCAAGCCGCGCTGGTGCATGGGCATGCTGGGCACCAGCCGGCGCCAGTTCGGCAACATCGTCGGCCACGTCAAGGGCGTGGGCGACATGGGGTCGCTGTCCGACTGGACGGCCAAGCAGTTCGACCCGCAGTTGAACTGGAACGACGTCGAGTGGATCAAGAAGCGCTGGGGCGGCAAGCTGATCCTGAAGGGCATCCAGGATGTCGAGGACGCGAAGATCGCCGTGGCCTCGGGCGCGGACGCCTTGATTGTCAGCAATCACGGCGGCCGCCAGCTGGACGGTGCGCAGTCCAGCATCGAGGCGCTGCCGCCGATCGTGGACGCGGTGGGCGGGCAAATCGAGGTGCACATGGACGGCGGCATCCGCTCCGGCCAGGACGTGCTGAAGGCGGTGGCGCTGGGCGCGCGCGGCACCTACATCGGGCGCTCGTTTCTCTACGGTCTGGGCGCGATGGGCGAGGCGGGCGTCACCAAGGCGCTGGAGATCATCCACAAGGAACTCGACCTCACGATGGCGTTCTGCGGCCGCACCAATATCGCGGACGTCGATCGCGGCATCCTGCTGCCGGGGACGTTTCCGACGTAACGCACTCCACGTTGTGGCGCACTGTAGGCGAGGCTTCAGCCACCCAGGTATGGCCGACGATATACCCGCGAGGCTGAAGCCTCGCCTACACCGCAACCTGCCGGCGCGACACTGGCGCGGCAATCACCCGCGCCCGCAATTGCCCGCAGCCGCCATCGATGTCCTGGCCAGCGGACTGGCGCAGCTTGGTCAGGACGCCGCGCTGGCACAAGTGGCGCGCGAGTGATTCTGCGCGTTCACGCAGCGGCCGCCGGAATGCAAGCCCGTCTACCGTGTTGTACGGGATCATGTTCATCACGGCGTACTTGCCCGAGAGTAGCCTCACGATGCCTTCGAGCTCGTCGTCCCCGTCGTTGATGCCGTCGAGCAACGCCCACTGGTACTGGATCGGATAACCGGTGGCGCGGGCGTAGGCCTCGCCCAGGTCCACCAGCTCGACAGGATCGATCGCGGCAGCGCGGGGCAGCAATTGCGCGCGCCGCGCCGCAAACGTCGAATGGAGCGACAGCGCCAGCGCGGGCTTGACCCGTCCCTGCGGCAGGCGCTCGAACACGCGCCGGTCGCCGACCGTGGAAAACACGAGGTTCTTGTGGCCGATGGCGCCTTCGGTGCCCAGCAGCGCGATGGCTTCCAGCACGTTGTCCATGTTGTGCGCGGGCTCGCCCATGCCCATGAACACGACCTTCGTCACCGGACGGCGCACCCGTGCCAGCACCACCTGCGCGACGATCTCCGCGCTGCCCAGCTGCCGCTGCAGGCCGTCGCGGCCGGTCATGCAGAACACACAGCCGACGGCGCAGCCCACCTGCGTCGAGGCGCACAGCCCATCGCGCGGCAGCAGCACGCTCTCCACCGTCCTGCCGTCGCCGAGCGCGACCAGCAGCCGCGACGAGCCATCGGCACCCGCGGCCTCCGTGTGCACGCGCGCGAGCGCATCGAGTTCGACGGCGATGGCCGGCAGCGCCCGGCGCAGCGCCAGCGGCAGGAAATCCGCAGGGGCGCGCGAGCCGCTGTCCAGCGGACGCGCGTGCGTCCACGCACGCAGGACGGCCTCTTCGTGTCCAGGCTTGGCGCCAGCGGCGCGCAGGCGCTGGCGAAGCTGCTCGATGCGCATGCCTTGGCTATTTCGCCAGCAGGTAGGCCCGGCTGTCGTCGAAGAAGCGCGGCCCCGAGTCCGAGCGTACGGCGGTGCCGATGCCGTCGGCGGTGAGCACTTCGAGCAGCAGCGCACTGGGCACGCCGCCGTCGATGATGTGCACCGAGCGCACGCCCTCGCGTACCGCGCGCAGCGCAGCCTGGAGGCGCGGCTCCATGCCGCCGTGCACGACATGCTCCTGCAGCAACGCTTCGGCCTCCGACGTGGTGAGGATGTGCCGGAGCTTGCCTTCGCGGTCGAGCACGCCGGGCACATTGGTCATCAGCACCAGCTTCTCCACCTCCAGTGCGCGCGCGAGCCGTCCGGCGAGCAGGTCGGAGTTGATGTGATACGTGGTGCCGTCCGCCGCGACGCCGATGGGCATGATCACCGGCACGAAATTGCGCGAGAGCAGGAGCTCGATCAGCGCGGTATCGATGCTCTCCACGTCGCCCAGGAAGCCGAGATCCGGCGCCTCCGGGTCGTCCGCCGGCCTGGCCATCGGGCGCGCGTTGATGAAGCGCCCGTCCTGCCCGTCGAGCCCGACCGCGCGGCCACCCTGCTGGTTGATCAGCGAGGTCAACTCCTGGTTCATTTCGGAGAGCGCCATCTCGACGACCGTCAGCGTGCGCTCGTCGGTGATGCGCAGTCCGCGATAGCGCTTCTCGGGCAGCCCCATCTGCTTCATCAGTTCGTCGATGCCCCAGCCGCCGCCGTGCACGACGATGGGCTTCATGCCGACGAGCCGCAGCAGCGCCACGTCGCGGGCGAAGCCGGCCTTCAGCGCCGGATCGGCCATCTCGTGGCCGCCGAAGCGGATCACCAGCGTCTTGCCGTGAAAGGCCCGCAGATAGGGCAGGGCTTCGGCCAGCGTACCGGCCTTCTGGGAAGGGGTCATGGGGCTGCGCGGGTGGGGAATTGCCATGGATGTTACATGGCCTGCGCCCGGACTCGCCAACGGCGAATATTCCGGATGCTGCGTCCGTGGTTTCCCGTGTCGGGATCGTCCTGCCTGCGCCACAGTGGCGTTACCCGGCCGCTGCCGGCCATGACGTGATGGAGGTCCCGATGGCAACCACCCACGAGCGAAACGCCGCGCCGCGCACCGTGCGCTTCCTGCGCGAACTGGAGGGGCCGCAGGTCAGTCCCGATCAGGCGGTCGATGGCGCATGGCGCTCCGACCCCGACGACGATAATCAGTTACGCGCGTTTCCCGAGCTGGTTGCAGCCATCGCGCTGGTCGGCGTGATGATCATCGTGCTGGCCGCCTGGCAGGTCGGCGCCTTCACCAGCGGATGAACGGGCCTACAACGCCTGCTCGTTCCACGCGGTGCCGGTGACCGACTGGAACTGGAAATTGCCCGAGGCCGTGGCCACGCCTTCGTAAACGCCGCCGTTCGCCAGCGCAAACTCCTGCGCATCGACCGGCGTGTTCACGAGGATCGATGCGTTGAACGCCGGAATCTCGACGAGAAACTGAAGGAAATACGTGGTGCCCGCGGGGCTGACCCACGTCCGGCCGATCGGTGTGACGGACGACGGCACGAAGTACGTCTTGCCGTCCGCCGACTGCACGGTGCAGTTGCTGGCCGCCTTCTTGTTCAGTTCGGGCAAGCCGCCGCCGCCGATCGTCGCGTAGTTGGATACGCAGTAACCGTTGTCGAGCTGCATATCCTGCAGGAACCACTTGACCGGGTTGGCCGAAGTGCCGAACGCGCCGTATTCGTGGTCCATCCACGTCGTGCCCGACACGGTGAATTTCTCGCCGGCGATGGTGATCGTGCCGCTGGCCTGCAACCGCGTGAGTGAAAAATAGTAATTGCGCGTCTGCAGCGTGTCGCCGGTGCCGTCGGGATTGATGCCGGTGCCCCAGACGAAGAACGGCGGACCCTGCTGCGAGAACTTGAGATCGAACAGCACTTCGGTGCCGGTGGCCTGGTCGACCAGGAACGACTTCACCGTCATGTTCTTCGTCGGGTCGGCCTGGGGCGCCTTCATCGAGATATACGAGTGGATGGCCTTGGCGGTGGCACCCGAACCGCCGCCGCCCACCAGCGTGACCATGGGCGTTGACGTGAAGCCGATGCCTGGGCTGGCCAGCACGATGGCGGCCACCGCACCTGTGGCATCGAGCACGGCGAAGGCCAGGGCCAGCACGCCGCCGCCGCCGGTGATTTCGACGGCCGGGCTCGTGGTGTAGCCGGTGCCGCCATTGGTGACCTCGATGGCGGACAGGTGATTGGTTTCGTCGCCAAGTCGCGCGTACCAGTCCTTGGTGGTGTCCGACTCGGCCCAGGTGGCCGGGTCGTACATTAAGGGTGGCAGGTAGGACGTCGTGCGCTGGTAGTGCTTGTTTTTCTCGACGTCGGTCAGCATCACCTGGCCGAAAGCGAAGTTGTCTTTGGCGAACGATGCCGCATTGATCTCGAACCCGAACGTGCGGGTGCCGGCCTTCAGCGTGCCCGTGTGCCACCACCATTCGGTGGGCGCCCCAACGTGCATGTACATGTCCGCCGGTAGGTGCAGCACGACCTGGGACGGCGGAATCGGCACCGGTCCGTCATTCGACGAATCGCCGCCGCCGCACCCGGCGAGGCCGGCGAGCGGCGCGGCAACGGCAGCGGAGGCTGCACCCAGGACGAAGCGACGACGGAGCATGAAAGGGACTTTCCGAAGGTCTTGCATGAAGTGACGGACCACCGCCATCGACCGATCGCGAAAAGCGACCTTCGCCGATGACGGCGATGCCCGTACCTAAGCAAGAGACATGCCGTGCGACCGCGCAGGGCAAACCGGTGGGTGTCAACGCGGCCTTCGCCGTAGTCCCGCAGTCCATCGAAACAGCAACGGCCCCATCCATGCGGACGACGCGAGGCAGCGCCACCTCGCGCGCATCCCGGCCTTCATGACCGGTTTCTTCGGGTCCTACTTCGGCCGCGTAAAATTGACCGCCAGATCCGCGAACAATCGTGCATCGACGCCCGTGGCCCCGCGTGAGCGCCAGGAATCGTCGGTGTCGGATTTCATCGTCCCGCAGATGTCGAAGTGCGACCACGGAATGCCGTTGACAAATTCCTGCAGGTAGAGCGCAGCCGTGATGGAACCGGGCTGCGCGTCGCCGAGGTTGCGCATGTCGGCGATCGACGAATCGAGCTGCCGCCGATACCGTGCGTCGAGCGGCATCCGCCAGATTGTTTCGTCGGTGCGTCCGGCTGACGCATCCACCTGGCGCATGAAGCCCTCGTGATTCGAGAACACGCCGGTCAGCTTGTCGCCAAGCGCCAGGAGGATGGCACCCGTCAGCGTGCCGACGTTGATGATCGCATCGGGTTTCATTTCCGCGGCCAGCGCCAACCCGTCCGCAAGCACCAGGCGGCCTTCGGCGTCGGTGTTGTGGATCTCGACGGTCTTGCCATTGCGATGCGTCAGCACGTCGCCCATCTTGGTGGCCGAGCCGGACGGCATGTTGTCGGTGCACATCAGGAAGGCGGTCACCGTGTTCTTGCAATCGAGGTCGCGCAGCACGGACATCGTGCCCAGCACGGCCGCCGCACCCGCCATGTCCATCTTCATGTAGAGCTGCATCCCCTGCGCAGGCTTCAGGTTGATGCCGCCGGAGTCGTACATGATGCCTTTGCCGACCATGGCGAGGTGCGCGCCGCCCTTGCCCTTGCCGCCCTTCGGCTTGTAGGTGAGCTTGACCATCCGCGGCGGCTCGGTGCTGCCGGCATTCACGCCGAGCATGCCGCCACAACCCATCTTCTGGAGATCGGACTTGTCGAACACTTCCACCTGCAGGCCGCGGTCGTGCGCGACTTCGACGGCGATGTCCGCCATCTTCGCCGCCGTCAGCAGCTTGGCGGGGGCATTGGCGAGGTCGCGGGCGAGCATCGCTGCGCCCGCCATCGTCTTGCCCAGTTCTGCGCCCGCCGACTGGGCCTTGACGCGATCCGCGCTCGTCACGAGTGTGAGTTCCTTGAGCCGGATATCCGTCGATTCGCTCTTCAGGATTTCGTAGCGGTACCGGGCCAGCAGGATGCCTTCGACCACCGCCTCGGCGGCGTCCTTGGGTCCGATGCCGGTCGCGGCATCGGCAAGAGTCGTGGCCAGTTCCGGATGTCGCGACGCCGCGCGCGCAAAGGCCGCTGCCGCGTCACGCAACTGCGCAACGGTGAGCTTCCCATCGCCGATGCCCACGGCGACGGCGATGGCACCTTTGCCCTGCGGTATCACGAAGGTCTGGCCGGGCTTGCCTTCGAAACCGGCCGCAGCCAGCGCCTCACGGTCGAATCCGACCTCGCGGGGCACGGCCCCACGCGTGCCTACCGCTACGCCAATGGCGGTTGCAGTGGACGGCGCGGATCGCGCGACCGAGACCTTCAGTTTCGGCAACAGCTTGAGCGACGGTGCCGGATGCGGGGCATTGCTGGGGGACGCTTTGGCCACGGGATATCTCCGTTACGGGTTG
>JANNYI010000056.1:0-4786 GCA_031410015.1 Betaproteobacteria bacterium
CCCCCCCCCCGCCCCCCCCCGCCCGCCCCCCCCCGCCCCCCGGGCACGCCAATGGATCGCGGCCGGTCAATCCACCTTTGCCCCGGAGATCTTCACGATCCGGGCGTACTTCACCAGCTCGCTGGCAATCATCTGCGCGAATTGCTCGGGCGTATTGGGCGCAGGTTCCGCGCCGTCGGCCACGAGCCGCGCGCGAACGTCCGGCGTGTTGAGGATCTTCGTTACCTCGGCATTCCACTTGGCAACGATGGCCGGCGGCGTGCCCGCGGGGGCGAAGAGCCCGTACCACGTGGAAATGTCGAAACCGGGCAGGCCGGCCTCGGCCATCGTGGGCAGGTCGGGCACCAGTGGCGAGCGCCTGGCCGTGGTGACGGCAAGCGCCTTCAACTTGCCGGCCTTGACCTGTGCCATGGCGTTGGCGAGGTTGTCGAACATGAACTGCGTGTCGCCGGCCAGCAGCGCTTGCGTGGCCGGTGCGCCGCCCTTGAACGGGATATGGACCGCGTCGGTGCCCGTCTCGACCTTGAAGAGTTCGCCCGCCAGGTGGCCGGCGCTGCCGCTGCTGCCCGAGCCGAAGGACAGCTTGCCGGGATTGGCCTTGGCGTAGGCGATGAACTCGCGCACGTTGTTGACCGGCGAGGCCGCGTTCACGACCAGCACGTTGGGCGTGATCGCAATCAGCGTGATCGGCGCGAAGTCCTTCGCGGCGTCGTAGGGCATCTTCGCGTACAGGCTGGGATTGACCGCGTGCGTCGACAGCGCGCCCAGCAGGATCGTGTAGCCGTCGGGCGCGGACTTGGCCACGAGATCGGCGCCGATGTTGCCGCCCGCGCCCGGCTTGTTTTCCACGACCACCGGTTGGCCCCAGACCTCGGTGAGCTTCTGCGCCAGCAGGCGCCCGGTGAGGTCGAGCGAGCCGCCCGGCGGGAACGGAACCACCAGCTTGACCGGCTTCGTGGGGTACGTCTGTGCAACGGCGATGGGCGCGGCAACGAGGACTGCGGCGACCACGAGCGCCAGGTGCCGCGCCAGCTGTGAGCACACGAAAACAGTTGGCAACGACTTGAACACGGTGGAACTCCTTGCGGGCGGTGAATTGAAGGCATTCTAACAAGCGCCCTCAGCGGCGGCCGCGAGACCAATCCCCGGCTTTTGGCGTGTTCGCGCGTCCACGGGCATAATCACGGGTTCCGTTGAAGATGCCTGCCGCACCCGGCTGCCGGGTACGTAGCCGCGGCCAAGCGAAGTCCAACCGAGCGTGCCAGAGTCCTGATGAGCAGAATTGCTATCGTCGTCGCCGTCATTGTGGGAGTTGCCGCCGCTGGATGGGGTGGCTATTGGTACGGTAACCAGAAGAATGCAGCGCCCGCGGCGGCGAACGCATCCGGCCCGGGTGGCGCGGCGCCGGGGCAAGGGCAGGGCAAGGGTGGCGCCGGCGGCCCGCCACCAGTGACGGTCGAAGCGACGAAGGTCGTGACCGCGCCGATGCCGCAGACCATCATCGCGGTGGGCAGCCTGCGCTCGGACGAATCGGTCACGTTGCGTCCGGAAAGCGCGGGCCGGATCAGCGAGATCACGTTCCAGGAAGGCCAGCGCGTCGCCAAGGGCGCGCCGCTGGTCAAGCTCGACCCCGCGATCCCGCAGGCCGAAGTGGCCCAGGCCCGCGCCAACCTCACGCTTGCCAAGTCGAAGTTCGACCGCGCCGTCGACCTTGCCCAGCGCAACTACATCTCCGGCCAGGCGAAGGATGAGGCGGAGAACAACTACAAGGTTGCGGAAGCCTCCGTGCAGCTGGCCCAGGCCAAGTTTGCCAAGACGGATATCCGCGCGCCGTTCTCGGGGATCATCGGCCTGCGCTCGGTGTCGGTTGGCGATTACGTGAAGGAGGGGGCCGACCTCGTCAACCTCGAGTCCATCGATCCGCTCAAGGTCGATTTCCGGGTGCCCGAAACCTATCTGCGCCAGATCCAGGTGGGCCAGGCGCTGCAGGTCACGCTCGACGCGCTGCCGGGCAAGTCGTTCAACGGCAAGGTGATTGCCGTGAATCCGCTGATCGATACGGCGGGGCGCTCCGTGGTCATTCGCGCCCAGGTGGGCAACCAGGACACGACGCTGCGCCCTGGCATGTTTGCGCGGGTGCGCCTCATCACCAAGGACCAGGCCGATGCGATGGTCGTGCCCGAGCAGGCGTTGGTGCCGCAGGGCAACGAACAATATGTATTCAAGGTTATCGACGGCAAGGTCGCGCGGGTGAAGGTCGAAACCGGGCAGCGGCGCGACAGCAAGGTGGAAGTGCTGTCGGGGCTTGCGGCCGGGGACATGGTCGTGACGGCGGGTCAGCTCAAGATTCGCGACGGTGCAACGGTGCGCGTGGCCGGGGCCGAGGGCGGCAAGCCTCCGGCAGCCGCGTCGGCGCAGCCGCAGCCATCGGCAGCACCCGTCAGTGGCGGTCCCGCTCCGGTCGTTCCATCCGGTGGCGCGCCGGTCAAGGCGGAAGGCCCCGCCACGCCCCCGCCCAAGAGTTGATGCTGGCGTTACTGGAGACAGCGTAGATGACCCTGCCCGAGTTCTGCATCCGGCGGCCGGTGTTTGCGACCGTGCTGTCGCTGATCATCCTGCTCGTCGGGCTCATTTCCTATCAGCGGTTGTCGGTGCGCGAGTACCCGCGCATCGACGAACCCGTCGTCAGCGTCAGCACCACCTACCGTGGGGCGTCCGCGGAAGTCGTCGAGTCGCAGGTCACCAAGGTCCTCGAGGACTCCCTGTCCGGCATCGAGGGCGTCGAGATCATGACGTCGCAGAGCCGCTCGGAACGCAGCCAGATCAACGTGCGCTTCCGGTTATCGCGCGACCCCGACTCGGCGGCGGCCGACGTCCGCGACAAGGTATCGCGGGTGCGCGGAAGGCTGCCCGACGCCGTCGACGAGCCCGTCATCGCGAAGGTGGAGGCAGACTCCCAGCCGGTGCTCTACATTTCCGTCGAGGCGGGCGCGCAGACCCCGCTGGAAGCTTCGGACTACGTGGCGCGGTACATCAAGCCGCGGCTCTCCGTGCTGCCCGGCGCTGCCGATGTCCGCATCTTTGGCGAGCGCCAGATTTCGATGCGCATCGACCTCGATCGCGCGCGCCTTGCCGGCTACAAGCTCACCGTGCAGGACGTCGAGGAGGCCATCCGCCGCCAGAACGCGGAAATTCCGGCGGGCCGGATCGAGTCGACGGCGCGCGAATTCACGGTGGTGGCCGAAACGGACGTGCAGACGCCCGAGCAATTCGGCCAGATCATCGTGGCCAACGTCGGGGGCTACCCGGTGCGCATCCGCGACCTGGGCAAGGTGGTGATCGGCGCCCTCAACGAACGCACCATTTCGCGTTATGGCGGCAAGCCATCGCTCAACATCGGCGTGATCAAGCAGGCGGTGGCCAATCCGCTGGAGTTGTCCAAGGCGGTGCGCGCGGAAGTCGACACGATCAACCAGAACCTGCCCGCGGGCATGCGCCTGGTGGTGGCCTACGACACGTCGCTGTTCATCGATCGCTCGATCGCGTCGGTGTTCCGCACCATCGGCGAGGCCATCCTGCTGGTCGTGCTCGTCATCTTCTTCTTCCTGCGCAGCCTGCGCGCCACGATCATTCCCATCGTCACCATCCCGGTATCGCTGGTCGGCGCCTTTGCGCTGATGTATCTCTTCGGGTTCACGATCAATACGCTCACGCTGCTGGCGATGGTGCTGGCGATCGGGCTGGTCGTCGACGATGCCATCGTCGTGCTGGAAAACATTTTCCGGCACATCGAGGACGGAATGGGGCGGATGGAAGCCGCGTTGCAGGGCGCGCGCGAAATTGCGTTCGCCGTCATCGCGATGACCCTGACGCTGGCATCGGTGTTTGCGCCGCTGGCCTTCGCCACCGGCCGCACCGGGCGCCTGTTCATCGAGTTTGCGTTGACGCTCGCCGGCGCGGTCATGGTATCCGGTTTCGTCGCGCTCACACTCACGCCGATGATGTGTTCGCTGCTGCTGCGTCACGAACCCAAGCATTCGTGGATCTACAACAAGATCGAGTCCGGCTTTGTCGCGTTCACCAACGGCTATCGCCGTGCGCTGACGGCGCTGCTGCATGCGCGCTGGATCGTCGGCGTGGTGTGGCTGGCCACGCTGGTGGGCGGCGCAGTGCTGTTCACGACGCTCAAGTCCGAGTTGTCGCCCGTGGAGGACCGGGGGGTGGTCTTCGGTCTGGTCACCGCGCCGCAGGGCTCCACGCCGCAATACACGTCCGACCAGTTGAAGCCGATCGAGCAGTTTTACTCCCAGGTGCCCGAGGCTTTTGCTTACACGGCCATCTCCGGCTTCCCCACCGTGGTCGACGGCAACGCCATCCTGCGGCTGAAGCCGTGGGAGGAGCGCACCCGGTCCCAGCAGCAGATTGCGGACGAGTTGCGGCCCAAGTTCGCGTCGATTCCCGGCGCGCTGGCGTTCCCGATCAATCCGCCCTCGCTCGGCCAGGGATTTCGTTCCACGCCGATCGAATACGTGATCATGTCGCAGGTGCCGTATCCCGAATTGCAGCGTGTCGTCGACCGCTTCCTGGACGAGGCGCGCAAGGTGCCGGGACTCCAGAATCTCCAGATCGACCTGCGGCTCAACACGCCTGAAGTGCGGGTGAACATCAATCGCGACAAACTCGGCGACGTCGGCGTCAATGTCGATACCGTGGGACGCACGCTCGAAACCATGCTTGGCGGGCGGCAGGTCACGCGCTTCAAGCGCGACGGCGAGCAGTACGACGT
>JANNYI010000057.1:0-6999 GCA_031410015.1 Betaproteobacteria bacterium
GTTTCCTGAAAGCCGCCCAGGCCAAGCGTCATCGAGCCGGTTTCCGGCGTGATGCACACGACCGGCGAGTGTGCCCAATAGGCGGCGGCCACCGACGTCACGAAATTGCTGATGCCGGGGCCATTCTGCCCAATGCAGACACCGGGCTGACCCGAGACGCGCGAAAAGCCATCGGACATGTGGCCGCCGCCCTGTTCGTGCGACACCGAGATGAAGCGGATGCCGGCCAGCGGAAAGAGGTCCAGCGCATCCATGTACGCCGAGCCGACGATGCCGAAAATATTCTTGACGCCATGCGCAACCAGCGTTTCGACAAAGGCTTCCGATGCGGTCATGCGCTGCTTGCCGGTCACGGCTTGCGGCAACTCGACGGGTTTGTTCATGGCAATTGCTCCTCATGGCGGTCCACACGGTCCGACCGCGAAGTGTTCCACAACCGTCGATCCGATTCAAGTCACATATTCAAAATATGGTTTGAAATATTCCATTTTTCGATATATTGTCAACCCATGGCTGCCAAGCTCGATCGCATCCCACCGCTGCTGCGCGCCTTCGCGCTGCTGGAACACATCGTGCACGCGGATGGCGCCGTCTCGCTGCTCGAACTGACCGAATTGACGGGCCTGCCCAAGCCTACCGTTTACCGCATTCTGAACATGCTCGAGGGCGCCGGGTTGTTGCAGCGCGAACCCGAGGGGCGGCGCGTTACCGCAGGACCGCGGCTCACGCGCTTTGCGCTGGATGCGCTGTTGAGCGAGTCGGTGCGCGCGCCACGGCACGCGATCCTGAAACGCCTGGCCGACGACGTGGGCGAGACGGTGAACCTGACGATGCTCGATCGCGGTGAGGTCGTGTATCTCGACCGGGTCGAGACCGCATGGCCGCTGCGGATGACGCTGGTGCCGGGATCACGCGTGCCGCTGCACTGCACCGCCAGCGGCAAGCTGCTGCTGGCGATGCTGACGCCGGCCCGGCGCAAGCGCGTGATCGCAGAAATGCAGCTCGAGCGCTTCACCGACAACACGATCGTCGACGCGCGCCGGCTCGAGGTGGAACTGGCGGCGATCCGCAAGGCAGGGGTGGCCACCGACAACGAGGAGTACCTCGCCGGACTGGTGTGCGTAGCCGCGCCGGTCACCGCCGCAGGTCGCATCGTCGCGTGCGTCGCCGTGCATGCGCCGGTGGCGCGCATGTCGCTCGATCAGGCGCTGGCCCATTTGCCGGCGCTACGGGTGGCGGCTGCGGCGTTGGGTGCTTCGTTCGACGAGTGAAGCGCGAATGCCATTGCGCTCTGTAGGCGAGGCTTCAGCCTCGCAGGGATGTCGCCGCAATGAACCAGCGAGGCTGAAGCCTCGCCTACGGGCGCTACTTGCCAATACCCGAAACAGCATCCGCCAGCAACATGGCGCTGGCCTTTTCCGCAATCATTACCACCGGCGCATTGGTGTTGCCGGACACGAGCGTGGGCATGATCGAGCAATCCACCACGCGCAAGCCGATGACGCCGTGCACGCGCAAGCGCGCGTCGACGACCGCGAGTGGATCGCTGGCGGGACCCATCTTGCACGTACCTGACGGATGGAAGATCGTGGCGCCGTATTCGCGCGCGAAATGCAGGATCTCGTCGTCGGTTTGCACAGCGGGGCCGGGCCGCAATTCCTCCGCGACGTAGGGCGCCACCGCGGCCGTGCTGGCCAACGTTCGCGCGTAGCGGATTGCCGCGACCGCGCAGGCACGGTCCTCGGGCGTGGACAGGTAATGCGGCTGCATCACTGGCGCCGCCAGCGAATCGCTTGAGGCGATGCGCACGAATCCGCGCGATCCCGGACGCAGTTGGCACACGCTGAACGTGAAGCCGGGAAACGGATGGGGCTTCGCACCCGCCATGTCGGCCGACAGCGTGGCGAAATGAAACTGGATGTCCGGCGTGGCCGCCGCGGGCATCACGCGCGTGAACAGGCCGCCCTGGTTGATGCCCACGGCCAGCGGGCCGCGCCGCGCGAACACCCACTTCATGCCGATCAGCAACGATCGCCACCACGAGTTGAGGTCGTCGTTGGTGGTAATGGGTTTGGTGCAGCGGAAAAGAAGCCGCAGCTGCAGGTGATCCTGCAGGTTTTCGCCAACGCCGGGCCGTTCGCATACCAGCGGAATCGAGAACTGCCGCAGCAGCGCGGCCGGCCCCACGCCCGACAACTGCAGCAACTGCGGACTTTGCAGCGCGCCTGCGGCGAGGAGCACTTCACGGGTCGCGCGCACCGTATGCAGCACTCCGCCCTGCCGGTATTCGACGCCGACCGCGCGCTTGCCTTCGAACAGCACGCGCGTGGCCTGCGCGTCCGTGCGCACCTTGAGGTTGGCACGCTTGCGCGCCGGTCGCAGGTAACCCACCGCGGTGCTGCAGCGCCATCCCTTGCGCGTGAAGAGCTGGAAGTAGCCAACACCTTCCTGCACACCACCGTTGAAGTCGTCGGTGCGCGGCACGCCGAGTTGTTGCGCGCCATCGATGATCGCCTCGATCAACTCATGGCGTTCGCCGATGTCCGAACACGCCAGCGGCCCATCCGCGCCGTGCGTGGCGCTGGCGCCGCGCTGGTTGCCTTCGCTGCGGATGAAATACGGCAGCACGTCGCGCCAGCCCCATCCGGCGTTGCCGGCAGCAGCCCATGCGTCGTAGTCCTCGGGCTGCCCGCGTACGTAGATGAGGCCGTTGATCGACGACGATCCACCCAGCACGCGACCGCGCGGCCAGTAGATCTTGCGATCGAGCATCCCCGGATCCGGCTCGGTGTGGAAGCCCCAGTTGTAGACGGGGTGGAACATCGTCTTGCCGTAGCCGATGGGAATATGAATCCACAGGTAGCGATCCGGCGGCCCCGCTTCCAGCATCAGCACGCGATGGCGGCCGTCAGCCGACAGGCGATTGGCCAGCACGCACCCTGCGGTGCCGCCACCCACGATGATGTAGTCGAATGAAGTCATGGCAGGGATCGTCGCGCACGCACGGCGAAGTCGCAATTGAAGGGACGGATCAAATACTATAGCTTATCGAAAAATGAAATATTCATCGTCGAATTTTGCGGAAATGTGTTGCCATTCGCGATCACACTGTCTACATTTCTCGTGACCGCAGATCGCCGAAGACGCGACGCGTCGCACCCACGCCGGGCCATCTGGCGTGTCATCAGTCAAGGAGGACTTATGCAAAGTCATTGGCTCGTCAGGAGTGCGGCGGCGATCGTCGTCACAGCTTTCGCCGCCAGCGTTGCCTTCGCGCAGACCGCGCAGGCGCCGGTGAAGATGCGCATTCAGACCGCGGTTCCATCCGCCAGCATGTATTTCGAATTGCTGAAGCGGATGGGCGATCGCGTCGACAAGATGTCCGCGGGGCGCATCAAGATGGAGATGCTGCCCGACGGCGCGATCGTCGGCGCCTTCGAGATCCTCGACGCAGTGGACAAGGGCATCGTCGAAGGCGGCTATGCATGGACCCACTACTGGTCCGGCAAGAATCCCACCGCCGGGCTGTTCAGCAATCCGATGGCCGGCGCCGGCGTGGGCCTCGACCAGCTGTCGCACGTCGCGTGGATCTACGAAGGCGGCGGCTACGACCTCTATCGCAAGCTCTACAAGGATGTGCTCAAGGTCAACGTCGAGCCGCTGTTCGTGCAGCCGATGGGTCCGGATCCGCTCGGCTGGTTCAAGACCCCGATCAACTCGGTCGCGGATTTCAAGAAGATGAAGTACCGGTCGCCCCCGGGCATCACCGGCGAGATCTTCAAAGAGATGGGCGTGGCCGCGGTGGCGATGCCGGGTGGTGAAATCGTGCCCGCCGCGCAGCGCGGCGTGATCGATGCCGCGGAATGGATCGGTCCCGCCGACGATCTCAACCTCGGCCTGCAGACCGTTTGGAAAAACTACTACCTGCAGGGCCTGCACCAGTCGACCGACATCGGCGAGATCCTGATCAACAAGACCGTATGGGACAAGCTCACGCCGGACCTCCAGGAGATCATGCGGACGGCCGCGATGGCGTCGATGATGGAGACATACACCTTCAACGTGTACCGCAACGCGCAGGCCGTCGTGCGTCTGCGCAATGAGTTCAAGGTCACGATCCACGACACGCCGAAGGACTTCTTCCCGGAGTTCATCCGCGCGACCAACGTGGTGCTCGACCGCTACTCGGCCAAGGACCCGTTCTTCAAGCAGGTGCTGGATTCGCAGCGCAATTTTGCCAAGGTTGTCGTGCCCTACTGGACCAAGATCAACGATCTGTACTCCAACATGGGCAACGCGGCATTGGCCGCGCCGCCGAAGTAGCGAACGGCTGGCGGCGCAGGTGCGCCGCCAGTAACCAGGACGGCGCCGTCTCGGGCCGTCCACCGCACCACCCTCGCCGGAGCCTTCATGACTGCAGTCCCTGCGGGACTCGCGCGGCTGACCCGCGCTATCGAACGCGTGACGCGATTCACCGGCAAGGCCGTGTCGTGGCTGATCGTGCCGATGGTGCTGTCGCTGGTCTGGGAAGTGTTCGCGCGCTATCTCTTCAACGCGCCGACGATCTGGGCCTACGACATGACGTTCATTCTCTACGGCACGTTCTTCATGGTCGGCTCGGCGTGGACGCTGCAGCGCAGTGGCCATATCCGCACCGATTCCTACTACAGCGGCTGGTCCACGCGCACGCAGGCGATCGTCGACCTCGCCTGCTATGCGGTGTTCTTCTTTCCCGCAATGGCGGTCTTCACCTGGCTCACCTGGGAATATTTCTGGAAGTCGTTCCAGCAAGGCGAGCGCATCGTCACGAGTCCCTGGCTGCCGCTGATCTGGCCGTTCAAGTTCATGATGCCGCTGTCCGGACTCCTGCTGCTGCTCCAGGGCGTGGCCGAGTGCATCAAGTGCTGGGGCCGCGTCCAGGGCGACCCGCTGCCCGACATGCCCGCCACCGACGAAGGCGAGGCGCTGACATGAGGCTCGTCGAGACGCCGCGGGAGCGCCTTCGATGAGCACCGAATGGTTCGGCATCCTGTCGCTGGCCGTCCTCTTCGGCGCCATCTTCATCGGCTTTCCCATCGCGTTCACGCTGATCGCCGTGGGCATGATCGGCGGCTATGTCGCGCTGGGGCCGCTCGCGCTGCACCTCATGACGCTGCAGTTCTTCTCGGTGATGCGCGATCCCACGCTCGCGTCGGTGCCCTTCTTCCTGTTCATGGGCTACCTGCTCGAGCAATCGGGCCTGATGGAGCGGCTGTTTCGCGGCGTGCAACTGGCGCTCGCCGGCGTGCGCGGATCGCTGTATATCGCGGTGCTGCTCACCGCCACGATCTTTGCCGCGGCCACGGGCATCGTCGGGTCGTCGGTGACGCTGCTGGGCGTGATGGCCGCGCCGGCAATGAAACGCAGCGGCTACGACATCCGGCTGTCGGCAGGCGCGATCACCGCCGGCGGCACGCTGGGCATCCTCATCCCGCCGTCGGTGATGCTGATCGTGATGGGACCCGTCGTGGGCGTGCCCGCCACCGACCTGTTCGCGGCGGCGGTGATCCCGGGACTGCTGCTGGCCTTTCTCTACATTGTCTACACGCTGGTCCGCTGCTACATGAACCCCGAGCTGGGCCCGCCGGTGCCGATGGAAGAGCGCGCCGGTTCCGTGGGCGAGATCGTCAAGGAACTGGTTGTGGGCATCGCGCCTGTCGTCGTTGTGATCGCCGCGACGCTGGGCGTGATCCTCGCCGGCATCGCCACGCCCACCGATGCGGGCGCCGTCGGCGCCTTTGCCGTGCTGTTGCTCACGCTTGTCTACCGGCGCATGACCTGGGTCGGCTTCCGCAAGGCGGTGTACTCGACGCTGCTCACGTCCTGCATGATCCTGCTGCTGGTGGCCGCGTCAAATTATTTCGGCTCAGTGTTTTCGCGGCTGGGCAGCGCATCGATGATCGCCGAATGGCTGCTGAGCCTCGACCTGCCGCCCACCGCGATGCTGCTGCTGATCCTCGGCATCATCTTCGTGCTGGGATGGCCGCTCGAATGGGTGCCGATCGTGCTGATCGTGGTACCGATCCTGCTGCCACTGGTGCAGAAGCTCGGCATTGATCTCGTGTGGTTCTGCACGCTGGTGGCGGTCTGCCTGCAGACCGCCTGGCTGTCGCCGCCGGTGGCGCTGTCGGCGTATTTCCTGAAGGGTGTGGTCCCCGAGTGGGACCTGAAGGACATCTACGCCGGCATGATGCAGTTCATGGTGCTGCAGGTGATCGGCCTGCTGCTGGTGCTGGTGTTCCCACAGCTTGCGCTGTGGTTGCCGGCGATGCTGCGCGATTGACTGCGGCGAGGTTCAGTCCAGCAACGTGGCGGCATCGACATACGGATACCCCAACACTTCGGCCACCGGGCGGCACGTCACCTTGCCGAAGGCGACGTTGAGGCCCTCGCGCAGGTGGACGTCGTCGCGCAGCGCCTGCTGCCAGCCCTTGTCGGCCAGCGCCAGTCCGAACGGCAGCGTGGCGTTGTTGAGCGCGAAGGTGGACGTGCGCGGCACGCCGCCGGGCATGTTGGCCACGCAGTAGTGCACGACGCCATCGACGACATAGGTAGGGTCCGCGTGCGTGGTCGCATGCGACGTTTCGAAACAGCCGCCCTGGTCGATCGCAACGTCGACCACCACCGATCCGGGCTGCATCCGGCGGATCATGTCGGCCGTGACGAGCTTGGGCGCCGACGCGCCGGGCACCAGCACGCCGCCGATGACGAGATCGGCGCGCGTCACATGCCGCTCGAGCGCGTCACGGTTGGAAAATTCGGTCTTCAGCGCGGCACCAAACTGGCGCCACAATCCGCGCATCGCGTCCGGGCTGCGGTCGAGTACCGTGACGTCGGCGCCCATGCCCAGCGCAATCATGGCGGCATGGCTGCCGACCCCGCCGCCGCCGTGGATGACGCCGCGGCCCGGCGCCACGCCGGGCACGCCGCCCAGCAGGATGCCCTTGCCGCCGTGCGGCT
>JANNYI010000058.1:0-9672 GCA_031410015.1 Betaproteobacteria bacterium
TCTGATAGGTCAGACGCAGGCGCCGCGAGGAGTCGCCGCGGGCGAAGAACGAAACAAGGAGAGGCGCGCCCGCGTCGACGTGACGTCGCAATGCCTGCAGGAAGGCAATCCGCCGCAGGCGTCCGGGAATATGCATGTAGCCACCCCAACCGATGATCAGGCCGGCGTAGTGGCCAAGGCCTGAAGGCGCCTCACCCGGCCGCGCGGTATGGATCCGCGCCGTTGCCCCCAATCTCGGCAGCGCGTCGCGGCAATATTCAACGAGCGTGTCAACGCAATCGAAGGCGTCCACTCGGTAGCCGAGTCGCGTCAACGCGACGATCTCGCGCCCTCCGCCGGCGGCGCCAACCAGTAGTGCGCCTCCCCTCGGAAAATGGTCGCGGATAGCTTCAGCCTCCCATGCCTTGAGACCCGAAGCGTTATACGCATCGTCGCAATAGTGGCGCCAGCGCGAGTACTGGATGTCGGCAAGCGCGTCGAAATCGCGATCGCCAAGAATTCCCAGCCACCATCCTTGGTGCAGTGCCTGCAAGACACCGCGAATGCGGCGCTGCGCTGCGTCCGCGATCGTATACGCGCGAACGCGCAGGCGGGGCACAGATCCCCGCTCCCTTGCTATCGGGTGGTTGCAGCGCCCGTCACCGGACCGGTCGTCATTGGGGCCCGCTCCATTTCCCGAGGAAGGCGGCATTCGCGTGCCGGTCAGGACTTGCGCCCAGGGTTACGCCGGAACCATCGCGTGGTGCATGGGCAGTCAATTGCGGCGAGCGCCATGCCCTACGGCGAGAAATGCATGATGAGCATGAATTCGCTGCCGGACGCCATGTAGAGCCTCATATCGCGTCCGGCATGACACAAGGTCAAGGCCTGGTCGGATTCGTGGTTGAATTATCCGGGCTAGGGCCTGTCTTCAGCGTCACTCGCTTCATGTCGCCGAGCTTGCGGACGTCCGGGGCCTGATAAGGCTTGCGAAGCATCTGTGAATCCAGGGGCTCCGGAACCATGGGGGGCATCGCGTCACTGGGGTCGCGGGGATTCGTCATGTGCTGCCTTCGCAATTTGACACAATGGATCAGTGCGCCGCTGGCGGCGCGGGAAACCACTACCCCACTCACGCATCCGCCGCAATCATTCTAATGCAGCACCTCGTCGGCGCAAAGCTCCAGGCCCCGCCTTCTGGCTGTAGCAGACGATCCCCACAACTCCGACCCCGTTGCGTCTGGGAAAGACGCCGACATTAGATGGCCACGTCGCTCCCGAAAGTGCGAAGCCACAGTTCGATCATCTCGGCGAGCCAAAGCCGCTGGCGAACCTCGTAGCTCACGTTCACGCGCTTTCGCACCCAACCCTGAGCCACTTCAAGTGCTGCGCGATCGGTAAAACGACGAGAGACCCAACGCTCGCCGCCAAAGAGTGCGCCGTCTAGGCTCGCATATCCCCCTTCCTGTAGCCGGGTGAAGTAGGCGTCGAACGTGGCCTTGCGGTTCCGGTCGCGCAAAGCCGGCGGCAGCCGTTCGCCCATCGCCGTCACCAGCAGCGTCTTGAAGGACCCCGGCTGGGCATGTCGTCCCTGCCAGGGAATCGCGAGCACGAATTCTACAAGGTCCTGGTCGAGAAACGGATGACGCAGCTCGTATCCGTGATGTGCTGCCAACAATTCCTCGGATTCTAGAAACCAATGAAAACTGGACGAGGTGAGCCAACCGTGTATCGATGCCTGTGCAAGCGAAGGAAACCTCGAATCAATTCCCATCCCAGCGTGATCGCTTTGAGACGCCATCGCAGCCGCCATAGGCGTGACCCAGTCCGGCACCCCGGGCGATCCGTGGCGGATGAATCGCCGCATGCGGTCCTTCAGCCATTGCGGCGCAGCGAAGCGCGCGAGCCGCCCGATGCTCTGTCGTTGTGCGCCGTCGCGAAGCACACGCGGATCGCGCAGGCAGTGGCGTATGGACCGCAGATAGTGGCCGTCGCGCCAAAGGTCTAGATCGTAATCGGGATCCCAGACCAGTTCGTCAGCACCCAATCCCGTCAAGACAACGCGACAACCTTCGGCGGCCAAATGCGAGGCACCAAGGGAGCGCCGCGCCCAGGATAGATCCGGATAAGGCGCATCGATCTTGCGAAATTCTCGGTCCAGCGCGCTCGCGTAGTCGGCAACCGGCGCGTCGAAGCGGATCGCGGGGAACGGGCAGTTCTCGAGGACCGCATCGATGAATTCACGTTCATCGCAGGGGAGCCCGGGATAGCAATGCGAAATCGTGACGATCTTCGGTAATGGACGGGTCCCGTGCGCCTGCAATTCGGCCGCGACCGCCACGACCGACGATGAGTCGTAGCCGCCACTCAGCTCGAGCGCGATCGGGCTTGTGCCATCCAATCGGCATTTGACGGAATTGCGGAATAGCTCGTAGAACCGCTGCGCATACTCTTCTGCCCGAATTGGAGCTGGCGCCGCCAGTCGCCCGGCGGGATCCCACCAGCGCCAGGTTCTCACGCCATGTTCCCCCGCCTCCAGGCAAAAGCCGGGCCGCAGGCGCATGACACCCTCGAAAAACGTCGCCTCGCGCGCATATGCTCTTGCGGTAGCCAGCAGTTCGGCCACTGCGGCGTCGTTCGGCTTCGCGTCCACTCCGGGGATAACCAGCAGCTGCTTCACCTCCGAGCCGAAGCAGAGTCGTCGTGGATCTGCGACGTAGAAGAGGGGCTTTACACCGAACGGATCGCGTGCGGCGAAAAGTTTGCGGATCCGACCATCCCAAATTGCAAAGGCGAAGTCGCCTCGGAGTCTTTGCACGGCCTCCATGCTCCAGCGCTCGTAGGAAGCGAGCACGATTTCTGCGTCCGTCGGCGCCCCCATGAACCATGGAACATTGCCCAACGCGCCGAGTAAATCGCGGCGATTGTGAAGACGCACGTCGGCGACGAGACCGCAGACTCGGTCGGGCAACCAGACCGGCTGCGTTCTACGCCGCTCGGCGTCACTCAACGCGAATCGCGCATGACCAAACCCGACGCCGCCGTGGGTCTCCACGTTGAGTCCATCTGGACCCCGATGGCGCACAACTGCGAGCATCTGGTCGATCAATTCGCCCGCGACGGGACGCTGGTCCCAGCACACGATCCCCGCGATGCCCGCCACCGGTCAGGCGCTTTCCGGGAGACTCAGTGCATTTAGTGCAGCGCGCACGCCGTCGGCGATCATCCCCACTTGCAGGCGATCGTCAGGTACGGTGAGTGCATAGGCCGGCACGACCCTCGCAATCTGCGAATAGCTCCGAAACTGCGATGCCCACATTGCCGGAGCGGCAAGTTCACTGAATCCGTTCCACAGCAATTGGGCAACGCACTCCGCCGGCGTGAGCGGAGTCAAGCTCACGCAATCGACAGCCGACGATCGCGCGAGGAAGTGCAGGCCGCACAATCGCGGGTTCCGCGCGTCACGCTTGACCTCGCAGGGCAGCGGCACTTCCACCAGGCCGTCGACCAGCCGACATGGCGTCAAATCGTCGGCCACCACCGGCAGGCCGAGCGACCCCAGATGCGCGGCAAGTGTCGATTTTCCTGTCGCGCTCCCGGCGACAAAAACATGGACTCCCGCGGGCAGGGCGACGGCGGACCCGTGGAGGATGACTCCACCCTGGAGCGCGGACGCGAAGGGCAGTACGCGCCGAATCGCCAAGGGGACGTCGAAATTGCGGACTGGTGGCTCAACAACAAGCGCGCGGAGGCCATCGGCGGCGATCCATCCCGTCAGTCCGATGCACTCGGGCATTGCATAGGCGCCTATGGGTGGCACACATGGCGCCGATGTAGCCTGCTCAATGCAAATCTCGAGATCCAGATACGCATCGCCGTCAATTGACATTCCCGGGAGTGGGCGGTTGCTATGTATGCGGACGCCAGCAAGCACCGCCGCGAATTCGAACTCCGCTTGCGAGTCATGACTCATCGGAACGTAAGCAATAGTCAACCCACCAGCCCGTGGAAAACAATTTCAATGTCCCTATCGGGCCATGGAGGTGGATCACCGCGGTGACGATCTGTGGACACAACGTACGAGGCGAGCTCCTGGTGTTCACGCAAACGGCGCGCCGTTGGTGCGGCGACGGGCAAGTCGCCTATCTTACCGTGGCCGCGAGCGATCCCGGCATATGCGCAATCCGGGCGACTCGACGTCTCTGCATCCTGTGTGCGGCACGGCTTCGATGATGCACAGAACTGCAAAGTCTTCCGCAGGTCGCCGATCGATGGGAAACTCCGGCCATGAAAGCCGCCGTTGCTCCGCCGCCCGAACCGTCTTCGACGAAGCTCGTTTGTGCACTACTGCGCGGCGAGTCGCCCGCCTGCCCGGCGGCGGCGGATGAGATGGCAGTCGAGGCATTCGTTCGCAACGCGCGATACCACGGTGTCACGCCGCTGCTGGACGCGCGGTTCAAGGATGCTCGTGCGAGCACATGGCCCGAAGCGATCCGTAGCGCGTGCCGCGAGGATGCACTCGTTTACGCAGTGCAGGAGTCCGCGCGGCACGCGGAACTATTGCGCGTCCTGGGCGAGTTGCAGCAAGCCGGCGTTAGACCGCTGCTGCTGAAGGGTACTGCGCTCGCCTACAGTCTCTATCCGAGTCCTGCCATGCGGCCGCGCGGAGACACCGACCTACTGATTCCCGAGTCGCAGCTAAGCCAGGCGGCCGTGGTGCTCAGTCGGCTGGGTTATGCGCGCGGGTCTGCCGTCTCCGGCCTACTCATCTCCTATCAGGCGAATTGGACCCGTCGTCACGGCGTCGCGATCACGCATGATCTGGACGTCCACTGGCGCATCAACAATTCGCAGATTCTCGCGAAGATCCTCACCTACGAGGAACTCGACGCACGCGCGGTACTGCTTCCTGCACTCAACCAGCACGCGCGCGCATTGACTGCCGTGCACGCACTTCTCCTTGCCTGCATCCATCGCGCGGGACACGCCAACGCGCCCTACTACGTCGACGGGCAGCCTCACTTGGGCGGCAATCGCCTGATCTGGCTCTATGACATCCACCTGCTTGTCACCCATATGTCTGACGCCGACCTGGCGGAATTCGTCGCGCTGGCAACCGACCGGCAAGTGAGGGCGATCTGTCGCGACGCCATCGAGGCGAGCATCGATAGGTTCGCGACGCCGGTCGCGTCGTCCGTTCTCGCCGGGCTCGCACACTCCGGACGTGCTGAGCCCTCAGCCTGCTTCCTTAGAGGTGGCCATGCCCGCCAGCTGGTCGGAGACTTCCTTGCGCTTGACGACATGGCGCAGCGAGCGCGCTGGCTCAGGGAACTCGCGTTCCCGCCGGCCGACTACATGATTGGCAAGTATCCGGGCGCGGCGACTCAATGGCTGCCCATCCTCTACGCACGCCGCGGACTGCAGGGTCTGTGGCGGCTGGCGGCTGGACGCCAAGCGGGTCACCGCCATTGACCGGTACCTGGCCTTGAGCGATCTTCGTGCCCTTCTCACATTCGCATCGCCCTATCGCGCCCTGCTCGCGTTGTGCGCGCTTGTGATGCTGGCAGAAAGCGCCGCTGCACTTGCCGTGCCCTGGCTCGGCGGCCGGCTCGCGGGCACGCTGTTGCCTGGCGGTCCCGCGGGCTCGACTGGAGTCGCGACGATCCTCGCCGCCATGCTCGCGCTGTTCGCCGTGCAGGCGCTGCTCAGGTTCGGCAACGCCAACCTGCTCGGCGGCGCAGCCGAGCGCATGGTGTCCGACCTCAAGGTGCGGCTGTACGACCATTTGCAGGCGCTGCCGCTTTCGTTCTTCCAGCAGCGGCGTCATGGGGAAACGCTGGCGCTGCTCACGCGCGATGTCTATGTCGTCAGCGGCTTCCTGAGCGGTACTACCGTGGTGGTCGTCCCGCTGCTCGTTACGGTTGCGGGAGCGCTCCTGCTGATGTTCTCCCTGCAGCCCTGGCTTGCGCTGCTCGCGATGGTTGCCATCCCGCTGTTCTACATCCTCGCGAAGATCGCCGGCCGGCGCCTCCGGCCGCTGGGCGCCGAGCTGCAGGACGAGCACGCGGCGGCCATCGCCATCGCCGAGGAAAACCTCGGCATGCTGCCCGCCATCAAGACGTTCACGCGCGAGGAGCACGAGTCGGCGCGCTTTCGCGCACAGGTCGACCGCATCCTGCACCTGACCAAGCGCCAGCTGCGCGTCCAGTCAGCCCTCGGTCCCGCGCTGCAGTTCGTCGCGGCGGCCGGCATCGTCGCGCTGCTGTGGCTTGGCGGCGCGCAGGTGCTGGACGGGCGGATGACGCCCGCGGACCTCGTTTCATTCCTGCTCTACGCGATGCTGCTGGCAGGGCCGGTGGCATCGCTCGCCGACGTCTACGGCCGGACCCAGTCTGCGCGCGGCGCACTCGGCCGACTTCTCGCCGCGCTCGACGAGCCTCCGGAGCCGCCCGCGCACGCGGGAGACGTGTTGCCGCCGGTCAAGGGCGCGATCGTGTTCGAGCACGTATCGTTTGGCTACCCGGGCCGCCCGCTCGCGGTTGACGATGTGAACCTGCGCGTGGCCGCCGGCGAGACCGTCGCGATCATCGGCCCCAATGGTGCCGGCAAGAGCACCCTCGCGCACCTGCTGATGCGCCTGCATGTGCCGAGCCGCGGAACGATTGCAATCGACGGCCACGACATCGCCGCAGTGTCACTCGACAGCCTGCGTCGCCAGATCGGCGTCGTGCCGCAGCACGTGTTGCTGTTCAACGCGAGCGTGCGCGACAACATTGCCTACGGCCGCCACGAGCCAACGCGCACCGAGGTCGAGACGGCCGCGCGACTCGCCCGCGCGCACGATTTCATCGTCGTCCTGCCGCAGGGCTACGACACGGTGGTGGGCGACCGCGGCGTGCGCCTTTCGGGCGGGCAGCAGCAGCGCCTGGCGCTCGCGCGCGCGCTGCTCAAGGATCCGCCAATTCTGATCCTGGACGAAGCCACGGCGATGTTCGATCCGCAGGGCGAGATCGTTTTTCTTGAGGGTGCGCGGGATGCGCTGGCGGGGCGCACCGTACTGCTGATCACGCACCGGCCCGCGAGTTTGGCGGTGGCGGATCGGATTGTGCGGATGGAGGGTGGCTGGATCTGTGAAAGCGCGGACGCTAGATCGAACCATTGACCAGTGAAAACCGCGGCGCAGACTTGATGCGCTCATCGACGGCGGCAACATCGCGGACGAACACCGTGTTGGCGCTGGACGACACCCACGGGGTCAGGTGGCGCAGGAACGGATCGTAGGAAAACGGCGAAAATCTGGCATTGCGCATCGTCGCGATCAGCGCGTCGTCAGCAATGCCGTAACGGGCACCGCTGCCGTTCGTTTCCATCACGACGGCAAGCAGCCGTGGATCCCCAAGCGTTCGCCGCGCCCCTTCGATCACCGCCGCCTCGTGGCCTTCGACGTCGATCTTCATTATCGCCGGAACGTCATCGCCAACCAGTTCGTCCAGTGTCGTCACCGGCACCACCACGTTGGGCAGATCCTCGCCTTCGGCGAGAACATGGTTCACCGTATCGAGTTCGCTGCTGAAGCGCAGCGCTCCCGCGCGATCCGAAAGGCCACCCTGCCAGCACCGTACCCGGTCTCCGATGCCATTCAATGCAACGTTCTGCAAAAGATGCGCGAACGATTGTGGTATCGGCTCGATTGCCATCGTCCTCGCGCCAACGGCACCCGCTGCAAGCACGGTGTAGCTACCGACATTGGCGCCGACATCGACGAAATGATCCGTTGCGCGCAGCACGTGCAAAACGAACGCCATCTCGCACACCTCGTGCAGGCCGCAATACCAGTTGCCCGTGGCGCCGGTCATGCCGCGCGAGACCAACAGGTGCGTCGATCCTACGAAGGGCAAGGCAACGGGTCCGGGCCGCAGGCGACTGCCGATCTGCCAGCGGATCACCCTCCCGATCGCGCGGAACCTGCCCCCAGCGTTCAGCGGGTGGGTCCAGACATAGCGCAGGAGATTGAAAAGCTTCATCGAATTTGCAGAACAGTACGGGGCGCTTGCGCCGACAGCCGACTCAACGCTTCGCGCGGTAGTACGCGAGCTTGATGTATTCCATGATGACGAACGCGCCAGATTTTTCGTCACGCCACCAATCGCCGGGCGACCACCAATCCGGTGCGGATGCGACGAGGACATAGTCGATTCCGGATCCCTCGAAGACGCGCGCCCAGACCCATGCAAGGCGTCGCATGTGCGGCGGGTCGCTGACGACGATCAGCGTATGCCAGCCTTCCTTCCGCATGAGAGCGAGCAGCTGCTCGGCCTCCGAATAGCTGTTGCGCGCTTCGAGTTCGAACCGGATCGCGGTCCTCGGCACGCCACGCGCCTCGAGAAAGCTGACGCGCCAGGTCAACCATGGCGGAGTCGCGGCGTCTCCGCGCTCCAAGCCCGTCAGCACCACGAGAGGAGCGTAGCCTTCTCGATAGAGCTGCAGCGCCTTCGTCGATCGATCGCCGTCGTCGCCGCCAAGAACCACGATTGCGTCGGCCTGGGAGGGGGGCTGCGCCGGCGCCTGCAACCAGAAACCCGCGTTCGCGAAGACGAAAACGATACCGACTACGCCCAATCCCAAACACGTCAGGACGAGCAGCACTTTCCGTTGGTTGGATCTCACGCGAGTGTGCAGATTTTCCGCATCACGGCGACGGTCGCAGGATGACGGCGCGGTCTTGCGCACACGTCGCAACCGTCTGGCTGCGGCAATGGCGAGCCAATCATCAGCTTGAAATTCATGGCCACCGGATCCGTATTCCTTATCACGCGTCAGCACGGTAACATACCATCATGAGACTCAATTCCCGCATATTCGTTGCTGGTCACGCCGGACTGGCGGGCTCGGCGTTGGTGCGCGCGCTGCGCGAGCGCGGCTTCGGCAACATCGTGACGCGCGCTCATTCCGAATTGGACCTCACCGATGCCAGGGCGACCGCCGACTTTCTTCAAGCGGAGCGGCCTGAGGTCGTATTCCTCGCCGCAGGCAAGGTCGGTGGCATCCTTGCCAACAACACCTACCCTGCCGAGTTCATCCAGCAGAACCTCGCCATCCAGAGCAACGTCGTTCACGAGTCGTGGAAGGCGGGCGTCAAACGGCTGCTGTTTCTCGGTTCCTCCTGCATCTACCCGCGCGACTGCCCGCAACCAATCCAGGAAGACTACCTGCTGACCGGACCACTTGAGCCTACCAACCGTCCATACGCAGTGGCAAAAATTGCCGGAATCGAGATGTGCTGGTCCTACAACCGGCAATACGGGACGCGCTATTTCTGCGTGATGCCTACCAATCTCTACGGGCCCGGCGACAACTACGAACCGCAAACCAGCCACGTGTTGCCCGCCCTGCTACGTCGCTTCCACGAAGCAAAATTGCGCGGCGACGACAAGGTCGTGCTCTGGGGAACCGGGGCACCGCTGCGCGAGTTCCTGTACAGCGACGACATGGCTGCGGCCTGCGTGCACTTGATGCAGCTCCCGCCCCACGAGTTCAACGAGTTCATCGACGAAGCGAGTCCGCCGCTGATCAACGTCGGCTGCGGCAAGGACCAGACGATCCGTGAACTGGCTGAACTGATCCGTAAGATCGTCGATGCACCGGTCACGATCGAATGGGACACCTCGAAGCCGGACGGCACGCCGCGCAAGC
>JANNYI010000059.1:0-2789 GCA_031410015.1 Betaproteobacteria bacterium
AAGGGTCGCGACGCGGACTGTCCGATTGGCTGGACTGGATGGGCTTCATCGACGCCGGGGCGCAGGCGCGCCTCGACCGGTTCATCGGTTACTACGAACCCTATGCCACCAGTCACGAGGCGCTGGACCGCGATGAACCTGTCCAGGAGGAATCGCGCAACGTGGCGCGTGCGGTCGCCAAGGCCGTGATCGAATTGCGCGCGGGCCGGCTGCAGGCGGTGCAGCCGGTACTGGCGCGACCCCGGCCAAAGTAATTGCCGTGAATATTCGATGCTGCAAGGATCGGCACGAAGCGACATGGCTGCAGTGTCCAATACCCGCCGGACACGCGAATGGTATGTTCGGGCGTTGCGCACTCCCCTGCTCCTGAAAGATGACCATGGCCCAGATGAATATCGCCGTCATCGTCGGCAGCCTTCGCCGCGATTCCAACAACCGCAAGCTCGCCAATGCCATCGTCCGGCTCGCGCCCCCCGATTTCACGTTCACGCAATCCGCGATCGGCGACCTGCCCTTGTACAACCAGGATGACGATGCCAACCAGGCCGCGTCCGTGCTGCGCTTCAAGGGTGAACTGGCCGCGGCGCAGGGCGTGCTGTTCGTCACTGCAGAATACAACCGGTCGGTGCCCGGCGTATTGAAGAACGCCATCGACCACGGCTCCCGGCCCTCGGGCAAGAGTTCGTGGGCGCGCAAGCCGGCGGGCATCATGGGCGCCTCGCCGGGCGCCGTGGGCACCGCGGCAGCGCAGCAGCACCTGCGCAATATTCTTGCCACGCTCGACATGCCGACGATGGGCCAGCCGGAAGCTTTCGTGCAGGTCAAGGAGGGCCTGTTCGACGAAGCGGGTAACATCGGAGAAGGAAGCAGGAAATTCCTGCAGGGTTGGATGGACCGCTACGTCGCGTGGGTCAGGTTGCACGCGGCTTGAGCGGCATCCAGGCGACGCGGACCGCCCATGCGGTCCGGTTCTCGGAGAAATCAGTGCGCGGCCACGCAGAACGACATCGCACCGCTCGCATCGGCTGGCTTCGCGCGGCCGTGCTGGGCGCCAACGACGGCATTGTCTCCACCGCCAGCCTGATCGTCGGCGTCGCGGCGGCCAGCGCCACCCAGGGCAGCATCCTGCTCACCGGCGTTGCCGGGCTCGTGGCCGGCGCGATGTCGATGGCGGCCGGCGAGTATGTTTCGGTGCATTCGCAGGCCGATACCGAAAATGCCGACCTGGCGCGCGAGAGCGCGGAACTGGAAGCCGACCCGGCAGCAGAACGGCGCGAGTTGACGGCAATCTATGTCGGACGCGGCCTCGACCAGGAACTGGCGGAGCAGGTAGCGGCGCAGCTGATGCTGCACGATGCGTTGGGCGCCCATGCGCGCGACGAGCTCGGCATCTCGGAGGCGCTCAGCGCCAATCCGATCCAGGCGGCGCTGGCCTCGGCGGCCAGCTTTGCGGTTGGGGCGGTCCTGCCCATTGCGGTGGTCGCGATGGCGCCCGCGCACGGACTCATCTACTGGGTGTCGGGCATGTCGCTGGTCTTTCTTGCGGCGCTGGGCGTGGCCGCGGCGCGGGCCGGCGGCGCCAACGTGCTGACCAGCGCGTGGCGGGTCACGTTCTGGGGTGCGCTCGCGATGGCGATCACGGCTGGCGTGGGCGCGCTGTTTGGCGCGACGGTCTGACCCGGAGCTTCAGCGCGCCGCCTCACCCGGCGTCCAGCGCCACGTCTTCACTTCCGGCAGGTCGTCGCCATGTTCGCTGACATGGCGCTTGTGCCGCTCCATCGTTGCCCGATAGCGCGCCGTTGCGAGTTGTGCCTGCTCGCGCAGGCGCGGGACGCGCAGGATGACATCCAGCGCCAGCTGGTAGCGATCGAGATTGTTCAGCACGACCATGTCGAACGGGGTGGTGGTCGTGCCTTCCTCCTTCCAGCCGCGAACGTGGATATTGTCGTGATTGCGCCGACGGTAGGTAAGCCTGTGAATCAATGAGGGATACCCGTGGAAGGCAAAGATCACCGTCTTGTCGGTCGTGAACAGGGCATCGAAATCATGGTCGTCGAGACCGTGCGGATGCTCGGATCGTGGTTGGAGCGTCATCAGATCCACCACGTTCACCACGCGGACGCGGAGGTCGGGAGCATAGGCGCGCAACAACGTGACGGCAGCCAGCGTCTCGAGTGTGGGCACATCGCCGGCGCAAGCCATCACGACCTCGGGGTCGTCGCCGCCGCTGCCGGCCCATGACCAGATGCCCGCGCCGGCCGTGCAGTGCGCCACGGCCGCCTCCATGTCGAGCCACTGCCATTCCGGCTGCTTGCCGGCGATGACGACGTTGATTTCGTCCCGGCTGCGCAGGCAATGGTCCGCCACCGCCAGCAGGCAATTGGCGTCGGGCGGCAGGTAGATGCGAACAATGTCCGCCTTCTTGTTGGCGACATGGTCGATGAATCCGGGATCCTGGTGCGAAAATCCGTTGTGGTCCTGCCGCCATACATGCGACGTGAGCAGGTAGTTGAGCGAAGCGATCGGCCGGCGCCAGGGAATCTGCCGGCTCACCTTCAGCCACTTCGCGTGCTGATTGAGCATCGAATCGATGATATGGATGAAGGCCTCGTAGCAGGAGAAGAGGCCGTGGCGCCCGGTGAGCAGGTAGCCTTCGAGCCAACCCTGGCACAGGTGCTCACTCAGCACTTCCATCACGCGGCCGTCGGCGCTCAAATCGACGTCGACGGCATCGATCCGCGCCATCCATTGTTTGCCCGAGACGGCATAGACCGCGTCCAGCCGGTTGG
>JANNYI010000060.1:0-11520 GCA_031410015.1 Betaproteobacteria bacterium
CCGGGCGTTACCTGAAGCCGGTGCTTGAAGCGGAAGCGAAGCGTCGCAGCAAACCCGCGCCGGCGGCGCCGCGCGGCGCGCGCGGCCGCAAGGTATCGGGCGATTTGCTGGGGTGATCGTCCCGGTGGTCCGTGGCGAACCGTAGGCGAGGCTTAAGCCTCGCGGGGCGCTGCGCGAGGCTGTAGCCTCGCCTACACCGGTTTCACGGCAACGCAATCACGAGTCGCGGCGTTCAATAATCCGCCGGCTCGGCTGCATCCGGCGGTTCCGCTTCCCGCACCAGTTGGTGTGCGCGGAACAACGCGCGCGCAAGGTGCGGCACCACGTTCGCTTCCCCCAGCGTGGCGGCGAAGCCCGTGCGTTCAACCTGGCTTGCCGGGTTGCGGTTGAGACCGCAGAGGATCAGCTGGCCGCCGCGCTTCGCAAGGGCGCGGTGCAGCGCCTCCAGCGTTTCGAGACCCGTGTTGTCGATGCTCACCATCTGGTGCATTTCCAGAATGATGATGCTGGCGGGGGCGCGCACCGGGTCCAGCAATGGCTCGAGCCTGCCCACGGAGCCGAAGAACAGCGCACCGAAGACCTTGTACGCGGCGATGGCCGGCGGGACGCCGTCGAGACGGATGGGCTCGACCTGCGTGAGTTCGGACATCCGGTAGATGAAGAACAGGCTTGCCAGCACCAGTCCGATCTCCACGGCGAGCGTCAGGTCGAACACCACGGTGATGAAGAACGTTGTCAGCAGCACGATGCGATAGAAGAGCGAATACCGCCCGAGGTCGCGGAATGCGTGCCAGTCGCCCATGTTGAGGGCCACCATGATCAGCACTGCGGACAGCGCCGCGAGGGGAATGTACTTGGCGAGCGGCGCCGCCAACAGCACGATCAGCAGCAACGTGACCGCGTGGATCATGCCGGCAATCGGCGTGCGCCCGCCGGCGCGGACGTTGGTGGCAGTGCGGGCGATGGCGCCAGTGGCCGGGATGCCGCCGAAGAACGGCGCGACGATGTTGGCGATGCCCTGCGCCATCAGCTCCTGGTTGGGATCGTGCCGGTCGTCGATCTGCACGTCGGCCACGCGGGCCGACAGCAGCGATTCGATGGCGCCCAGCAGAGCGATCGTGATGGTCGGGGCCAGCAGCTTGCGCAGCGTCTCGAGCGAGATGTCGGGCCACGCAAAGGCCGGCAGGCTCTGCGGGATGCCGCCGAAGCGCGAGCCGATGGTCTCGATGTCGAGCCGCAGCAGCGCCACCACGACGGAGGCCACGATCAGCACTACGATGGGCCCGGGCAGGCGCGCCATGACGGCGCGACCACGTCGCGTGGTGTTGAGGAACGCGCGGTCGCGGGAGGGCTCCTGCCCATCGTCGCCCTTCCTGGCGTCGGGGCCGGGCATGTCTTCCGCCTCCAGGGCCTGGCCGGTGGTGGTGATCGACTTCGGCCAGAACCACAGTACGAACAGGCACAGCGAGGACACGATCACCGTGGCGGGGTCGATGTGGTGGATGTTCGCGCCGATGGCCCGTATCCGCGTGAAGAACTCCTCCGGCATCGCGATGTTGAGGCCGAGGAAGTCCTTCAGCTGCGACAGCAGGATCAGGACCGCGATGCCGTTGGTGAAGCCGATCACGATCGAGACCGGGATGAAGCGGATGAGGCTGCCCATGCGCGTGATGCCCATCGCGAGCAGCAGGACGCCGGCGGCAATCGTGCAGACGATGAGGTTGGCCACGCCGAACTGCGCGACGATGGCATAGACGATGACGATGAACGCGCCGGTGGGGCCGCCGATCTGCACGCGCGAGCCGCCGAAGAGCGAGATCAGGAAGCCGGCGATGATCGCGGTGAAGATGCCGGCCTGCGGCGGCAAGCCCGAGGCGATCGCGAATGCCATCGCCAGCGGCAGCGCGACCACGCCTACTGTGATGCCCGCGACCAAGTCGCCGCGGAAGTCAGCCCGGGTATAGCCTGCCTTCAGGCAATCGACGAGCTTCGGCCGGAACCGGAACGCGGATGTCAGCGAGTCGAGATCGGGCAGCGCGGCCATCAGTGGCGTGCGGTTGGCGCTCGACGGGCGTTCATGCCAACGCGCTCACTTGACGCGCATTCCCGGCTCCGCGCCGCTGTCGGGTGAGAGCAGGAAGATGCCGGGACCGTCGCCCGAGGCGGCCAGCACCATGCCTTCCGACAACCCGAATTTCATCTTGCGCGGCGCGAGATTGGCCACCATCGGCGTCAGGCGTCCGATCAGCGTCGCCGGGTCGTAGGCCGACTTGATGCCCGCGAACACGGTACGGTGCCGCCCTTCGCCGACGTCGAGCGTCAGCTTCAGCAGCTTGTCGGCGCCCTCGACATGCTCGGCGTTGACGATGCGCGCGATGCGGAGGTCGACCTTCGTGAAATCGTCGATGGCGATGGTGGCGGTTTCCGTGGCAGGGGCAGGCGCCGCAACTTTGGCAACGGGCAACGCTGCCTTCGCCGGTTCGGCGGCCGGCTGCGGCGGCTCCAGCAACGCGTCGACCAGCTTGGGGTCGATGCGGGACAGGAGGTGCGCGTAGGCACCAATGCGGGTGGGCAGCACCGCGCCATCGTCCCACGTGAAGTCGCGACCGAGGCCGAAGAAATCGTGCGCCACGGTGGAGGCCGTCGCGGGCAGGATGGGCGACAGCAGCACGGTGAGCAGCTTGAAGCCGTGCAGCGCGCGCGAGCAGACGTCCTGCAGCTCGGCGCCTCGCGCCGGGTCCTTGGCAAGCGCCCACGGCTTGGCCTGGTCGAAGGCCTCGTTGATGCGGTCCGCAATGGCCATGGCATCGCGCACGACCTGGCCGAAGCGACGGCCGTTGTACGCCTCGGCGGCGAGCCGCTGGCTGGCTGCGGCATCCTGCCGCAGCTGCTCCGCCACCGCCGCATCGAACACGAGCGCGCCGTCGAAATGCTTGGCGATGAACCCGGCGGCCCGGCTGGCGATATTGACGTACTTGCCGATCAGGTCGCTGTTGACGCGCGCCACGAAGTCGTCGGGATTGAAATCGAGGTCCTCGACGCGGTCGTTCAGCTTGGCGGCGATGTAGTAGCGCAGCCACTCCGGATTGAAGCCCAGCTCGATGTAGCGCTGCGGGCTGATGCCGCTGCCGCGCGACTTGGACATCTTCTCGCCGGAGAACGTGATGAAGCCGTGCACGAACACGTTGGTGGGCGTCCGGCGCTCGGCAAAGCGCAGCATCGCGGGCCAGAACAGCGTGTGGAAGTAGACGATGTCCTTGCCAATGAAGTGGTACTGCTCGATCGCTTCGTCGGCGATGAACGCGTCAAACGTGCGCGTCTCGCCCGGATACTTGCGCCGCGCTTCGCCGGAGTCGAAATGTTTCTTGAGGGCCGCGAGGTAGCCGATCGGCGCGTCCAGCCACACGTAGAAATACTTGCCCGGCGCCTCGGGAATCGCGATGCCGAAATACGGCGGATCGCGGGAGATGTCCCAGTCGTTGAGGGCCTTGCCGCCGTCGCCCAGCCACTCCTGGATCTTGTTGAAGACCTCGGGCTGCAGCGGCGTCTCCCTGGTCCAGCGCTCGAGGAACGCGATGACCTGCGGGTCCGACAGGCGGAAAAAGAGATGCTCCGACGAACGCATTTCCGGCGTGGCACCGGTGATCGCCGACTTCGGGTCGATGAGATCGGTGGGCGCGTTGGTGGTACCGCAGCGCTCGCAGCCGTCGCCGCCGAACTGCTCCGGCGCGCCGCACTTGGGACAGGTGCCCTTGATGTACCGGTCGGCCAGGAACATGCCCTTGACCGGGTCGTAGAACTGCTCGATGGTCTTGGTGGCAATCAGCGACGGTTGATGGTCGCGCAGCTTGCGGTAGATGGACGAGGCCAGCGCGACGTTCTCGGGGGAGTGCGTCGAATGCGTGGTGTCGAAGCTGATGTGATAGCGCTTCCAGTCCTCGACGTGCGAGACGCTGACGCGCGCGATCAGCTGCTCGGGCGTGATGCCTTCGCTTTCGGCCTTCAGCATGATCGGCGCGCCGTGCGCGTCGTCGGCGCAGACGAAATGGACCTCGTGGCCCTGCAGCCGCTGGAAGCGCACCCAGATGTCGGCCTGGATGTACTCCATCATGTGCCCGATGTGAAACGGCCCGTTGGCGTAGGGAAGTGCCGTGGTGACGAACAGCTTGCGGACGGGCGAAGCGGCAGCGGGTGGCATTGCAAAACCTTGCGAAGTGAAGGGTTAACGGTCGATTCTAGCAACAACACCGGGCGAATCCGGCGGCACGGGTGAAATCGGCTAAAATTTGCGGTTCAGGTCGCGCTGCCGCGGCCCTCGCGGAGCATCGGAAATGGCGTTGTCGGAAGCGGAAGTCACGGCCTGCCTGAAGAACGTCGTCGACCCCAATACGGGGCGCGACTTCGTCGCCGGCAAGGCAGTCAGGAAAATCTCGATCGGTACCGGCGAGGTCACCATCGACATGGCGCTGGGGTATCCCGCACGGAGCCAGCACGAGGCGCTGAAGAAGCTGGTGCGCGACGCCGTGGCCGCCCTGCCGGGCGCCGGCCGCGTCAACGTCACGATGACCACCCATATCGTGTCGCACGCGGTGCAACGCGGCGTCAAGCTCGTGCCGGGCGTGAAGAACATCGTTGCCGTCGCCAGCGGCAAAGGCGGCGTCGGCAAATCCACCACGGCCGTCAACCTGGCGCTCGCCCTGGCGGCCGAGGGCGCCACCGTGGGCGTGCTCGACGCGGACATCTATGGCCCGTCGCAGCCGATGATGCTGGGCATCGCGGGGCGCCCGGAGTCGGCCGATGGCAAGACGCTGGAGCCGATGGAGGCTTTCGGCGTGCAGGCCATGTCCATCGGCTTCATGATCGACGCCGACACGCCGATGGTGTGGCGCGGCCCGATGGTCACGCAGGCACTGGAGCAGCTGCTGAAGGACACCAACTGGCGCGAGGTCGATTTCCTGATCGTCGACATGCCGCCGGGCACGGGCGACATCGCGCTGACGCTGGCGCAGAAGGTGCCCGTCACCGGCGCCGTGATCGTCACCACGCCGCAGGACATCGCGCTGATCGATGCGCGCAAGGGCTTGAAGATGTTCGAGAAGGTCGGCGTGCCCATCGTCGGCATCGTCGAGAACATGAGCATCCATATCTGCTCCAACTGCGGGCACGCCGAGCACATCTTCGGCGAGGGCGGGGCGCGCAAGATGTGCAACGACTTCGGCGTGGCGTTCCTGGGCTCGCTGCCGCTCGACATCCACATCCGCGAGCAGGCCGACTCGGGCCGGCCCACCGTGGTGGCGGATCCCGACGGCGCCGTCGCGCTGATCTACCGCGACATCGCGCGGAAGGTGGCCATCAGCGTGGCCGAGAAGGCGGCCGATTTCTCGGCCAAGTTTCCAAGCATCGTCATCCAGAACACGTAGGAACTGCCGCAATGATCAAATCGGACAAGTGGATCCGCCGGACGGCGCTGGCAACCGGAATGATCGAACCATTCGAGCCCCAGCAGGTGCGCGAGGTGGACGGCAAGCGCATCGTGTCCTACGGCACGTCGAGCTATGGCTACGACATCCGCTGCTCGCGCGAATTCAAGATCTTCACCAACATCAACTCGACGATCGTCGATCCCAAGGCCTTCGATGCGGGGTCGTTCGTCGACTTCACCGGCGATGTCTGCATCATCCCGCCCAACTCGTTCGCGCTGGCGCGCACGGTCGAATACTTCCGCGTTCCGCGCAACGTGCTCACGATCTGCCTCGGCAAGTCGACCTACGCCCGCTGCGGCATCATCGTCAACGTGACGCCGTTCGAGCCGGAGTGGGAAGGGTATGTGACGCTGGAGTTCTCCAACACCACGCCACTGCCGGCGAAGATCTATGCCAACGAGGGCGTGGCGCAGGTGATCTTCTTCGAGTCGGACGAAGTATGCGAGACCTCCTACAAAGACCGGGGTGGCAAGTATCAGGGGCAGCAGGGCGTGACGTTGCCGAAAATCTGAATGTGAACCTGTTGCCACTGTAGGCAAGGCTTCAGCCTTGCGCGCGAGGCTGAAGCCTCGCCTACAGAGGTCGCGCGAGGCTGAAGCGTCGCCTGCAGAGGTCGCGCGAGGCTGAAGCGTCGCCTGCAGGCGCCGGTTTGTGGCGTTGCTGCAACGCCTCCGCCGGCTTCCGTCCGGGCGGTCGTAGCCAGCGGGGGGGAATCGTCCCATAATTCGCGCCTTTGCCGCCTGCGCGTCCCGCGCGGCGGCAGCCCTGCTCCAACGAGGCCCAACGCCCATGAAGTTCCGCTTTCCGATCGTCATCATCGACGAGGATTACCGTTCCGAGAACACGTCGGGCCTGGGTATCCGTGCGCTGGCGCAGGCCATCGAGAAGGAAGGCATGGAGGTGCTGGGCGTCACCAGCTACGGCGACCTGTCGCAGTTCGCGCAGCAGCAGTCGCGCGCGTCGGCGTTCATCCTGTCCATCGACGACGAGGAATTCACGCCCGGCCCCAACATCGATCCGGCGGTCGTGAACCTGCGCAGCTTCATCACGGAAATCCGGTTCAAGAACGCCGAGATCCCCATCTACCTGTACGGCGAGACGCGCACCTCGCAGCACATCCCCAACGACATCCTGCGCGAACTGCACGGCTTCATCCATATGTTCGAGGACACGCCGGAGTTCGTCGCCCGGCACATCATCCGCGAGACGAAGTCCTACCTCGACTCGCTGGCACCGCCGTTCTTCCGCGCGCTGGTCGACTATGCGCAGGACGGCTCCTACTCGTGGCACTGCCCGGGGCACTCCGGCGGCGTCGCCTTCCTGAAGAGCCCGGTGGGGCAGATGTTCCACCAGTTCTTCGGCGAGAACATGCTGCGCGCCGACGTGTGCAACGCAGTGGACGAACTGGGGCAGCTGCTCGACCACACGGGTCCGGTGGCGGCGGCGGAGCGCAATGCGGCCCGCATTTTCAACGCGGATCACTGCTTCTTCGTCACCAACGGCACGTCGACGTCGAACAAGATGGTGTGGCACGCCAACGTCGCGCCCGACGACATCGTCGTGGTCGACCGCAACTGCCACGTGTCGGTGCTGCATGCGATCACGATGACGGGCGCGATCCCCGTGTTCCTGCCGCCCACACGCAATCACCTCGGCATCATCGGTCCGATCCCGCTGGAGGAGTTCAGCCCGGAGAGCATCGCGCGTCGCATCGAGGCCAATCCCTTCGCCCGGCAGGCCAAGAACAAGCGGCCGCGCATCATGACGCTGACGCAGAGCACGTATGACGGCATTGCTTACAACGTGGAGATGCTGAAGACCACGCTCAACAACAGCATCGAGACGCTGCATTTCGACGAGGCGTGGCTGCCGCATGCGACGTTCCACGAGTTCTACAAGGACATGCACGCGATCGGCAAGGATCGCCCGCGAAGCAAGGAGGCGCTGATCTTCGCCACGCACTCGACGCACAAGCTGCTGGCCGGCATCTCGCAGGCGTCGCAGATCATCGTGCAGAACTCGGACACGCGAACGCTCGACCTGCCGATCTTCAACGAGGCCTACCTGATGCACACGTCGACGTCGCCGCAGTACGCGATCATCGCCTCGTGCGACGTGTCGGCGGCCATGATGGAGCCGCCGGGCGGCACCGCGCTGGTCGAGGAATCGTTGAATGAGGCGCTCGACTTCCGCCGCGCGATGCGCAAGGTAGACGACGAATGGGGCAAGGACTGGTGGTTCAAGGTCTGGGGTCCGGATCGGCTGTCGGTCGAAGGCATCAAGCGCGACGACTGGATCCTGCGCGCCAACGAAAAGTGGCACGGCTTCGGCAACCTCGCCCCGGGCTTCAATATCCTCGATCCGATCAAGGCCACGATCATCACGCCGGGACTCGACGTCTCGGGCAAGTTTGCCAAGACCGGCATCCCGGCGTCGATCGTCACCAAGTACCTGGCCGAGCACGGCGTGATCGTGGAGAAGACGGGGCTCTACTCGTTCTTCATCATGTTCACGATCGGCATCACCAAGGGCCGCTGGAACACACTGGTGACTGCGCTGCAGCAGTTCAAGGACGACTACGACAAGAACCAGCCGCTGTGGCGCATTCTGCCCGAGTTCTGCGCCAAGCAGCCGCGCTACGAGCGCGTGGGATTGCGCGACCTGTGCCAGCAGATCCACGAGATGTACAAGACCAACGACGTGGCGCGCGTCACCACCGAGATGTACCGGTCGGACATGCAGCCGGCGATGAAGCCTTCCGATGCGTTCGCCTGCATGGCGCACCGCGAGATCGATCGTGTCGAGATCGATCACCTCGAGGGCCGCATCACCGGCGTGCTGCTGACCCCCTATCCGCCGGGGATCCCGCTGCTCATTCCCGGCGAGCGCTTCAATCGCACGATCGTCGAGTACCTCAAGTTCGCGCGGAACTTCAACGAGACGTTCCCTGGCTTCGAGACCGATATCCACGGCCTCGTCAAGACCAGTGACAACGGCAGGACACGGTACTTCATGGATTGCGTGCGCCAGCGCTGACGCCGGTTCCGGGCGCGCCGCGCGGCCGGCAATGGCGCTACTTCTTCGTCGCGGCGCTGCCTTGCTTGCGCAGGCGCACCAGTTCCGTGCGCAGCCAGTCCGCGCTCGGATCGATCCTGCTGCCGCAGCGAACCTGATACGGGCCGCCGCCCATGCTGCTCGAGGTCGCGGCGTTCGCGATGAAATCGTCGGTCGTCTGCACCAGATCGCGCTGCAGCAGGTATCGATACTTGGCCTCGATGTGCGCCCGGGCGGCACGCGCGTCGTGCCACTGGCCATTGCGCTGGAACTCGCAGCCGGAGGTCTCGAGGTACGAGAGGAGCTGGCCGATCTCCCGCTGGACCGCCGGGGGGGGCGTGGCCCATGCCGGTGGCGCGGCGAGCATCGCCAAAGCGACGGCCAGACAGGCAATTCGCAATCGGGACAAGGGATTCATCCTCCGCTCACGACGGGCGACCCCGCGCGCGGCGTTCCGTCCGGCAGCGCGAGCTGACACTCGGTGAATGCGCGGATCACGCACGCCGCGCAGGTCGAAGCGACGAGGCGTGGGTAGATCGTTTCCAGCGCATGGGCCTTGGTGGCGAAGATCGCCGCGGCCCCGAAGGTCTCGATGAACCCGCCGCGCTCGAGCGTCTGGTGGACGCCGGGCTTCAGATTGCACAGATACAGCGCCACGCCCTGATCGCGCAGCCGGCGTGCCGCATTCACCAGGAAGTCGCAGCCCGATACGTCGATGAAATTGACACCGCTGCATACCAGCAACACATGCTGCGCCGTTGGACACTCCGCGCGCGCGGCCTCGAGTTCGTCCTGCACGTGCTCCACCGCGCCGAAGAAGAGCGAACCGTCGACGCGCAGCAGGTCGAGCTGCGGACACGATGCGACACCGGCACCAAGCGCGACGAAGCGCCGTTGCGGCGTGTCGGCGTCGGGCCGCAAGCGTGTCAATGCCGGGTGCGTGGTGCGGCTGAGGTAGACGAGCAGCGACGCGATCACGCCGACAAAGATGGCGAACTCGAGCTGAATCGTCAGCGTGGATACGAAGGTCACCAGCAGTACGGCGAGATCACCGCGGCTGGTGCGCGCGATGCGGCGCATTTCGGCGAAGTCGATGATCCCCCAGGCCACGACGAACAGCAGCGCCGCCATCACCGCGAGCGGCAGGAACGCGGCCAGCGGGGCCACGGCGAACAGCACGGCCAGCAGGATCAATCCGGAGAACACCGCAGCGAGCGGCGTCCTGGCGCCGGCTTCGTAGTTGACGCCGCTGCGATTGAACGACCCCGAGGACGGATACGCGGATACAAAGGCCCCCACGATGTTGGACAACCCCTGGCCGATGAATTCCTGGCTGCCGTCGATGCGCTGGCCCGACTTGATGGCGATGGCGCGGGCGATCGCCACGGCTTCGGTCAGGCCGAGCACCGTCAACGCCATGGCCGCCGGCACCAGCTTGCGCCAGGTGTCCGGGTCGAACGATGGCGTGGAAAGTTCGGGCCATGCCGAAGGCAGGGGGCCGAGTGTCGGAATGCTGGCGATTCCGGCGCGTGCGAGCAGCGCTGCAGCCACGCTGCCGACGATCATCGCCACGATCATGTACGGAATCCGTGGCGAAAGCCGCCGCCACAGCAACGCCACGACCAGCGTCAGCGCTGCAATCGCGGTGATCCATGGATCAAGTGTGGCGATATCGCGGCCAAACGCGTACAGGCTTTCGAAGAAACTCGCGCCGACCGGAATGCGGATGCCGAAGAAATTCTTGAGCTGCGCGGCAATGATGAGGAGGCCGGCGCCGGCGGTGAAGCCGACGATCACCGTGTGCGATATGAAATTGACGAGGGCGCCCAGGCGCGCCACGCCCATGGCGAGTTGCATCAACCCCACCAGAAGTGCCAGGGTCAGCACCAGCGTGATGTACTCGCCCGACTGCGGCAGCGCAAGCGGCGCGATGGTGGCGAAGACGACGAGCGAAAGCGCGTTGGTGGGTCCCGAGATCTGGTGCCACGACGACCCCCACAATGCGGCGACGATCACCGGCAGCATCGCGCAGTAGAGCCCGAATTGCGGTGGCAGGCCGGCCAGCGTTGCATAGGCCACGCCCTGCGGCAGCACCACCAGCGCGCCGATGAGGCCCGCGACGAGATCGGCGCGGATCGTGGTGCGCGTGACGCGGTGGCGCCATGCGAGAAAGGGCAGGAGCTTGGACAGGGCTGGGGACAAGGGGATCGAAGCGCGGGGCGCGGCGGCGAAGGCGCCATGATGCGGGCAGACGGCACCGGGGCGCAAATCGGGCACCGCGTTACCGCTATCGCTCTGGCCGCGGCCGTCCTCATCGCGCGGCCTATAATTCGCATTGGCGGCCTACGATTCACCGCAGGCCGGCGCGCTGCCGGCGCGTGCCACTGGGAGATGGGATGAAAGTCACGCTGATCGGGTCGCGCTACTTCGGGGCGACGGTGCTCGCGGCCTTGCGCAAGGATGGCGTCGAGATTGCGCGCGTGGTTGCGCCCGCGGCCGACGACCGGCTCGCGGTGGCCGCGCAGGCGGCCGGAATCGAGGTACACGTCCTCGAGAACCCGAAGACGGTGCCGGGGCACGCGATACCGGACGACACGGGCCTCATCGTCGCCGCGCATACGCATGCGCGGGTCAGCAACGAGGCGTTGGCGCGGTCGCGGCTGGGCGGCATCGGCTACCACCCGTCGCTGCTGCCGCGACATCGAGGGATTGCCGCCGTCGAATGGACGATCCTTGAAGGCGATCCGATTGCCGGGGGCTCGGTCTACCACCTTGCCGATGGCTGGGATGCCGGGGCCGTCGCGGCGCAGGACTGGTGCTTCGTGGGCAAGGGCGAGACTGCGCGCGAGCTGTGGGAGCGCGCGCTGGCGCCGATGGGGTTGGACCTGCTGACACGCGTGGTACGCCATGCGCGCGAGCAGGGCAACCTGCCGGCCTTCAAGCAGGATGAACGGTTTGCCACGCGGGCGCCGATGATCCGCCG
>JANNYI010000061.1:0-15249 GCA_031410015.1 Betaproteobacteria bacterium
CGGCTACGGCCACATCGTCACGCCGCACGCCTGCGGCCCGCGGATGCTCGCCGCTTTCGTCGAAACGGCCGACCCCGCGAAGGTGCCGGCGGCGTGCGTGACGTACTTCGAAAAGAGCGTGCCGCCGCCGCTGTGGTCCAACCGCCTCGAGCCCCGCCCATGATCCGCGTCGACGGCCTGCGCAAATCGTTCGGCAAGAAAGGCGACGTGCACGCGGTGCGCGACGTCACGCTGCTCGCGCCGGACGGCGCGATCACCGGGCTGCTCGGCCCCAATGGCGCGGGCAAGACCACGCTGTTGCGCATGCTCGCCACGCTGATCCTGCCCGATGCCGGCGCGGCGTCCATCGACGGCCTCGACGTGGTCCGCGACCGGTATGCGGTGCGCGAGGGCATCGGCGTGCTGTCGGACGCACGCGGCCTCTACCCGCGCCTGACCGCGCGCGAGAACATCCGCTATTACGGCGCGCTGCACGGCCTGCGCGGCGGCGCGCTCGAGGCGCGCATCGAGGCGCTGGTGGGCACGCTCGGGCTTGCCGGGATTGCCGACCGGCGCGCGCAGGGCTTCTCGCAGGGCGAGAAGATGAAGGTCGCGATCGCCCGCGCGCTCGTGCACGATCCGCGCACGATCCTGCTGGACGAGCCCACCAACGGGCTTGACATCATGAGCGTGCGCGCGCTGCGCGCGCAATTGCGCGACCTGCGTGCCGAAGGCAAGTGCATCCTGTTCTCGTCGCACGTGATGCAGGAAGTGGCCGCGCTTTGCGACCGGATCGTGATCCTCGGGCAGGGCCGCGTGGTGGCCACCGGCACCGCGTCGGAATTGATCGCGCAAAGCGGCGCCGCCACGCTCGAGGACGCGTTCGTCGCGTTACTGGGCACCGGTGAAGGACTCGCCGCATGAACATCGCGCGCCCGCTTGCCCGCGTCCTCGCGGTGGCCCGCAAGGAACTGCTGGACACGTTCCGCGACCGCCGCACGATGCTGGTCACGCTGCTGTCGGCCGCGGTGGCCGGGCCGATCTTCATCGTGCTGATCTTCAACATGATCGCGGGGCAGGCCGACCGCGCACGCGAGCTGAAGCTGCCGGCAATGGGCCTCGACCAGGCGCCGGCGCTGGTGGCGTTCCTCGAGCGAGCGCAGGTGGAGTTGAAGCCCGCGCCGGCCGACTACGAGGCGCGTCTCAAGGCCGGCGAGCTCGACGTCGTGCTGGTCGTCGACGACAAGTTCGCGGCCGACGTCGCGGAAGGCAAGGCCGGCACGGTGCGGCTGGTGGCGGACCGCTCGCGCGATCGTGCGCAGGCCTCCATCCGGCAGGCGGAGAACCTGCTGCGCGCCTACAACCGGCAATGGGGCTCACAGCGCCTTTTGCTGCGCGGTGTCGCGCCCACGGTGGGCAATCCGCTCAACATCGAGGACGTCGATCTCGCCACGCCGCAGCAGTCCGGGTCGATCATCCTGTTCCTGGTTGCCTACTACGCGCTGTTCGCCTCGGTGATGGGCGGCATGGCGGTTGCGCTGGACACCACCGCCGGCGAGCGCGAACGGCAGTCGCTGGAGCCGCTCTTGATGACGCCGGCGCGGCCGCTGGAGCTGGTGCTGGGCAAATGGCTGGCGGTGGCCGCCTTCAATGCGCTGGTGGTGGGCACGACGCTGGCCGGCTTCTACCTCACGTTGTCCTTCGCTCCGCTGCCCGCGGTCGGTGTGCCCTTCCTCTTCGGGCTGCGCGAGTTCGGCCGCTTTCTCATCGTGCTGATCCCCATGATCCTGCTCATGCCGTCCGTGCTGCTGTTCGTGGGCAGCCGCGCGCGCACATTCAAGGAAGCGCAGGCCAACATCTCGGTGCTGCTGTTCGTCGTGTCGCTGATTCCAGTGGTCCAGTTGTTCCTGCAGCGCAGGGAACCGGAGTGGCTGCTGCTGGTGCCCGTCTCGGGGCAATACTCGCTGCTCAACCTGGCGCTACGCGGCGAGGCCGTCGGGTTGGGGCAGCTTGCGCTGTCGTACCTGACGCCGATCGCGCTGGCCGTCGTCGCACTGTGGGCCGTCGCGCGGCACTTGTCCCGCGAATCGCTGCTGGCCGGCAAGTAGATTCCGCGTCGGACATGCGAGAATCGCGGCATGCCACGCGCTTCCCGCAAACAGGCCGCGCCCGTGGCGGCACCACCCTCCGGCGAGATGATGGATACGCGCGAAGTTGCCGCGTACCTGCGCCTGAAGGAGCGGCGCATCTACGCGCTGGTGCGCGAAAATGTGCTGCCGCACGTGCGCGCGACCGGCAAGCTCCTCTTTCCGCGCGCGCAGATCGATGCGTGGCTTGCCACCAAGGCCGGCGCGCCGCTCGCCGCCGCGCCGGCGGCGTCCCCGCCGATCATCGCCGGCAGTCACGATCCACTGCTCGAATGGGCCGCGCGCGAATCGCGCTGCGGCCTGGCAGTGCTTGCCTGCGGCAGCAGCGCAGGGCTGGATCGCCTCGCGCGCGGTGAAGCGCGGGTCGCGGCCATGCACTGGCTCGATCCCGCCACCGGGGAGTACAACGTGCCGCTGGTGCGGGCGCGCATGCCCGGCGCCGACGTCGTCGTGATCGAGTGGGCACGACGCCAGCAGGGACTGCTGGTCGCGCCGGGCAATCCACTGAAGATCCGCACGCTGGCTGACCTGGTTCACCGCCGTGCCCGCGTGATCGGGCGGCAGGCCGAGGCTGGCAGCCATCAGCTGCTGGCGCACCTGCTTGGGCAAGCGAAGATCAAGCGTGGTGACGTCCAGTGGTTGCCGCAACCGGCGCTGGCCGAGACGGATCTTGCCGCGGCGATCCGCGACGGCAGCGCCGACGCCGGCCTGGCGATCGAAGCCGCAGCACGCGAATGTGGGCTGACCTTCATCCCGCTTGCTGTCGAAAGGCTTGACCTCGTGCTGCGCCGGCGCGACTACTTCGAACCCGCCGTGCAGGCGTTGCTGACCCATGCACGATCGCCTGCGTTTGCCGTGCATGCGGCAGCGATGGGCGGCTACGCCGTCGCGGGCACCGGCCAGGTGATGTTCAACGGCTGAAGCGCGAGGCCATCGCGGTCGTCACTTGCTGGCATTGGGGAAGAACACCTGCTCGCCACCGATCTTGTAGCTGGCGATGGACGCCTGGCCCGCCGGCGACACGACCCAGTCGACAAACATCTGGCCAAGGTCCTTCTTCACCTGCGGGTGCTTCGCCGGATTGACCAGCATCACGCCGTATTGATTGAAGAGCTGCTGGTCGCCTTCGACCAGGATGGTCAGGTCGCCACGATTCTTGAAAGCCAGCCACGTGCCGCGATCAGTAAGCACATACGCATTCATCGCCGATGCGGTGTTGAGCGTCGGGCCCATGCCCGAGCCGGTGTCGCGGTACCAGGAGCCCTTCTTCGCATCAATATCGACACCGGCGGCCTTCCAGTAACGCAATTCCGCCGCATGCGTGCCGCTCTTGTCGCCACGCGACGCGAACGGCGCCTGCGCAGCCTCGATCTTACGCAGGGCGCCGAGAAAGTCCTTGCTGCCCGCCACCCTGGCCGGGTCACTCTTCGGGCCTACCAGCACGAAGTCGTTGTACATCACCGGCATGCGCTTGACGCCAAAACCCTCGGCGACAAATTTTTCCTCGGCGACCGTATCGTGCACGAACACGACGTCGGCATCGCCGCGCCGCGCCAGGTCGAGCGCCTGGCCGGTGCCCAGCGCCACCACGCGCACCTTGATGCCGGTGTACCTCTCGAACGCGGGCAACAGCGTCGCGAAGAGTCCCGACTGCTCGGTGGAGGTCGTGGAGGCCACCACGATGAATTTTTCCTGCGCGGCGACGGGCCCCTGCAAGAGCGTCAGCAATGTCGATGCCGCAATCACGGCCAGGAAATGGCGCCTGTTCACAATCGTTCTCCTTCAAGGAAGGCGCGCGCTTCCGCGCTCGCGGGTTGCACAAAGAAAGCGGGGGACGGGGCGCGCTCGGCGAGCCGGCCGCCATGGAGGAAGACGATGTCGTCAGCGAGGCGCTTGGCCTGCGCGAGATTATGCGTGGCCATCACGATCGCTGTGCCACGCGCGTGGATGTCGCCGATGATCGCCTCGACGGCGCGCGTGGCGGCCGGATCGAGGCTGGCCGTGGGCTCGTCGAGAAACAGCACCTCCGGCCGCAATGCCCACGCGCGGGCCAGCGCGAGGCGTTGCTGCTCGCCTCCGGACAGCACCCGCGCCGGCCGGTCCGCCAACACGCGCAGGCCGACTTCAGCGAGCGCTTCGTCGATCCGCGCGTCGGCGGCGGCGCCGCGGATGCCGGCCAGGTCGAGCGCGTAGCGGATGTTGGCGGCGGCACTTCGCCGCAACAGCACCGGGCGCTGGAACACCATCGCCTGGCTGCGGGGGCGAACGTCGCGCGTGCCCCAGCGAATCGTGCCGGCGGTCGGCGCCACGAGGCCGTGCAATACGCGCAGCAGCGTGCTCTTGCCGGCGCCGTTGGCGCCGAGCACCACCGTACGCCCGCCGGCAGCGAAGGTGGCGCTGATGCCAGCAAGGAGGCGCGTGGCGCCGCGCGTGACACCGACATCGGTGCAGGCGATCGGCAGTCCTTCCGGCGGCGCGCGGTCAGCCAAAGCGCGCCCGCGCCCATTCCCGCGTCGCGTGCGCGGCGGCATTCAGCAGGAGCACGATGGCGACCAGCACGACGCCCAGCGCCAGCGCCAGCGGCAGGTCGCCCTTGCTGGTTTCGAGCGCGATGGTGGTGGTCATCACGCGCGTGACGCCGTCGATGTTGCCGCCGACGATCAGGACGGCGCCCACTTCCGCGATCGCCCGGCCAAAGCCGGCAAGCAGCACGGTGACGAGCGCATGGCGCGTGTCCCACAACAACGTCAGCGCGGCGCGGGTCGTGCCCGCACCCAATGACTCGAGTTGCTCGCGATATTCCGCCCATGCATCACCGACGACCTGGCGCGACAGCGCCGCGATGATCGGCGTGATCAGGATGGTCTGCGCAATGACCATGGCGGTCGGCGTGAACAGCACGCCGAAGGCGCCGAGCGGACCCGCGCGGGACAGCAGCAGGTAGACGACGAGGCCGACCACGACCGGCGGCAGGCCCATCAGCGCGTTGAGCACCACGGTCAGTGTCTGGCGACCCGGAAAGCGGCCCACCGCAATGGCGGCACCCAGCGGGAGGCCGAGCAGCGCCGCGAGCACGGTCGCGGTGAGGCTCACCCGCAACGACAATTCGACGATGCCGAGGAAGCGCGGATCGAGGTGCGCGACCATTCCGGCCGCGAGGGTCAGGCTTTCGGAGAAGGTATTCATGGCAGGCCTAGGGCGCAAAGTGTGCCTTAGGACTGCATTTATATGCAATCTTTACATGAAACGGCCAACCGGAGGGTGGGATCGAAAGCCTGATGGCTTCGCGTCAGGCTTGCTTGACGCCTGCGCGGCTAAAGCCGCGCCTACAGCGGAGTCCTAGGTCGAACGGGGCTCGGGCTGGTTGCGCATCCAGTCCGCCGTGTCGAAGAACGCGCGCAGCAGGTTCTGCGCGAGTTCGGTCGGCGCATTGACATCGGCAAGCGCCTGCCGCATGCACGCCAGCCACTGGTCCCGCTCGTTGCCGGCAATCGCAAACGACAGGTGCCGCGCGCGCAGGCGCGGATGCCCGAAGCGCTCGACATAGAGCGCCGGCCCGCCGAGCCAGCCGGACAGGAACATGTAGAGCTTGTCGCGCGAACCATCGAGCGTCGCGGGGTGCAACGCGCGGATGCCGGCGTAGGCGTCCTCGAGATCCATCCGGTCGTAGAACGCGTCGACCAGCGCGCGCACGCCGGCGTCGCCGCCAAGCTGCTCGAAAGGGGTCAGGGTCGGAAAAATGGGGTCAGGGTCGAATTGAAAAATGGGGTCAGGGTCGAATTCGAATTGAAAAATGGGGTCAGGGTCGAATTAATCGTGCCAAATCTTCCATCGAGCGTTAATCGCCCGGACGATTAACTCGACCCTGACCCCATTTTTCAATTCGAGCCTGACCCCATTGTTCAGCCCAGCTGGCGGATCACGGCCAGCGGCGGCTGCCGCATCGTGGCGCGCGTGCCAAGCCAGCCGGCGGCGGTGACCGCAATGGCGCCACCCACCACGCCATACAGCCAGACCATCGGATTGGCGACGAAGGGCACCTTGAACACCTGGTCCGCCAGCGCCCAGCCCACGGCGGTGGCGCCGGCCGCGGCCACCAGCCCCGCGAGCGCGCCGAGGAGCAGGAACTCCGCGATCTGCGCGGTGGCCAGCTGGCGCCGGGTGGCGCCGAGCGTGCGCAGGATGGCGGCATCGAACTGGCGCTCGTCCTGCGTCGCGGCAATGGCGGCCTGCAGCACCAGCAGGCCCCCCGCCAGCGTGAACAGGAACACGAACTCCACGGCCCGCGCCACCTGGTCAACGATGCTCTGCACCTGCCGCACGATCTCGCCGATATCGATGGCGAGGATGTTGGGATGCTTCTGCACCAATGCCGGCAGCCAGCCGGCGTTGCCGTCGGGCGCGCGGAATGCCGCGATGTAGGTGGCGGGCATGCTGTCGAGCGGGCCGGGCGGAAACATCGCAAAGAAATTGACGCGGAAACTGTCCCAATCGACCTTGCGCAGGCTCGTCACCCGGGCGGACACCGCATTGCCGGCAATGTCGAAGGTGAGCGTATCGCCGAGCTTGACGCCGAGCGTCTCGGCGATGCCCTCCTCGAGCGACATGCCGGCCTCGGCGGCGGGCATGCCGGGCGTCCAGAAGGCGCCCGCGACGATGCGGTTGCCCTTGGGCAGCGCGTCGCTCCACGACAGGTTGAATTCGCGCTCCGCCAGCCGGCGCGCGCGCGTGTCCGTGTACTTCGTCGTATCGACTTCCGCGCCGTTCTTCGCGACCAGCCGTCCCCGCACCATCGGGTTGAACGGAACGGTGGCGCCCACACCGCGCTGCAATTGCTCGCGCGCATCGGCCACCTGCTCGGGCAGCACGTTGACCAGGAACTGGTTGGGCGCATCGGGTGGCAGGCTGGCGCGCCAGTTGCGCATGACATCGCCGCGCACGACCGTCAGCAGCAGCAGCGCCATCAGGCCCAGTGCCAGCGCACCGATCTGCAGGCTCGACGCCAGCGCCCGGCGGCGCAGGTTGGCCAGTCCGAAGCGCCACGTGACGCCACGCTGCGGCAAGCGCTTCAACAGCGCCAGCAGCGCCCACGCCGCGGCAGCGGCCACCATCAGCAGGCCGGCGACGCCACCGACCATGATGAGTCCCGCCGTGACCTCGCGCGCCTGCACACCGATCAGCAGCGCCACGGTGGCAGCGCCCGCGCCGTAAGCAAGCATGCCGCCCGCACGCGGCCGCGGCAGGTCGCGGCGCAGCACGCGCAGCGGCGGCACCTTGGCGAGCGCCACCAGCGGCGGCAGCGCAAAGCCCAGCAGCAGCATGAAGCCGGTGCCGAAGGCGATGCCGCCCGGCAGCCAGGTGGGCGGCGGCAGCGGTGTTGCCACCACGGCAGCCATCAGCAACATCAGCAGCTGCTGGCCCGCCAACGCGAGCACGATGCCGACGCTGCAGGCGACCATACCCAGCACCAGGAACTGCAGGAAGAACAACGCCAGCGTCTGCGCCGTGCTGGCGCCGAAACAGCGCAGCATCGCGGCAGCGTCCAGGTGCCGGCGCAGATAGCGCGACGCCGCGAGCGCCACGGCGACGGCCGCCAGCAACACCGCGACCAGTGCGGCGAGTCCCAGGAATTTTTCGGCGCGGTCGAGGGTCTGCCGCACTTCGGGACGCAAATCGCGCACCGTCTCGAGCCGCTGCCCCGGCTTGATCTCGGCGGCCGCCCAGGTGCGGTACGACTCCAGCGTGCCGGCATTGGCGCGATCGGCCACCAGGAGCCGCCACGTCGCGCGATTGCCCGGCTGCAGCAGGTTGGTGGCAGGCACGTCGTCGAGGTTGAGCAAAAGTTTCGGGCCGAGCGAAAATACGACGCCCGCCACTTCCGGCTCCTGCTGGACAATGCCCGACACCGTCAGCAGCGATTCGCCCACGCTGATGCGGTCGCCGATCGCAACACCCAGCCGATCGGCCAGACGCGCGTCGGGCCAGACTTCGCCGCGGGCGGGGATGCCCTTGGCCACCACGCCCTCCGGTCGCGCCTTGTCGACCAGCAGCACTTCGCCGCGCAGCGGATAGCCCGCGCCGATGGCCTTGACGTCGGTGAGCACCGCATTCGCCTCGGCCGGCGCGCCGGGACCCGGTTGCACCATGCTGTTGAAGCGGATCACGTCCGTGGTGGCGAGCCCGCGCGCGCGCGCCGTTGCCGCGAGCACCGGCGGCAACGCGCGATCACCCGACAACATGATGTCGCCCCCCAGCAACAGGTTGGCCTGCGACGACAGCGCGCCCTGCACCCGATCGGCGAAGAACCCGACGGTGCCCACACTCGCAACCGCGAGGACCAGCGCCGCGCCCAACACGCGCAGTTCGCCCGCACGCCAGTCGCGGCGCAGGAGCCTCATGGCCAGTCGCAGCGTGCGCACGGCGGTTCCCGTCAGCTCGATGCCAGCGCCGGCGCGCGCACGTCGCCGACCAGCCGGCCCGATGCCAGCGACAGCTTGCGCCCGCACCGCGACGCCAGCGTCAGGTCGTGCGTGACCAGCACCAGCGTCGTGCCGTGTTCGAGATTGAGGCGGAACATGAGGTCGGCCACTTCCACGCCGGTGGCGCCGTCGAGATTGCCCGTGGGCTCGTCGGCCATCAGCAGCTTGGGTTCGCCGGCAAAGGCCCGCGCGATGGCCACGCGCTGCTGCTCGCCACCGGAAAGTTGCCGCGGATAGTGCGTGATGCGGCGGGCCAGGCCCACGCGGTCGAGCCAGGTGCGCGCGCGCGCCTCCGCATCGTCGGCGCCGGCGAGTTCGAGCGGCAGCATCACGTTCTCGAGCGCGGTCAATGCCGGCAGCAGCTGGAACGACTGGAAGACGAAGCCCAGCAGACGCTGGCGCAGCGACGCGCGCGCGTCCTCGCCGAGGATGGACAGCGCCTGCCCGTCGATGAACACGTCGCCGGAAGTCGGGCTGTCGAGGCCGGCCATCAGGCCGAGCAGCGTGGTCTTGCCGGAGCCGGAAGCGCCGACGATGGCGATCGAGGCGCCCGGCTCCACGGTGAAGGTGACGCTGTCGAGAATGGTCAGCGGCGCCTCGCCGCTGGTGACGATCTTGGTCAGCGCTTCGGCGCGGAGGATGGCAGCGGACATGGAGAAATGGACGGCGGCAAGGTCACCCGACAGGAGATGCGGCCGCTGCCCCCGCATTGCAAGCGCGTGGCGAGGGCGGCTGCATGGCGGGACGTTGCAGCGCCCCGCCATTGTATCGTGGGGATCGGTGGCCCCTGCCCAGACAAAACCGGCACGCTACAATCGCCGCTTTCGGTCTTCAATGGACAAGTCGATGTCGCGGCACCGCGCGTGGTTCGTCGTTCGCCTGGCCCTGATGCTGCTGGCGTGTGCCGTGGCGGCGCCCGTGCCCGCGCAGGACAACAGCCCGGTGGTGCTGATCGTCGGCGATTCGATTTCGGCAGGCTACGGCCTGCCCGGCGGCACGGTGTGGGTCGACCTGCTGGCCGCGCGCCTCAAGGCCGACGGCTATCGCCATCGCGTGGTCAACGCGTCGATCAGCGGCGACACGACCGCCGGCGGCCGCGCCCGCCTGCCGGCGCTGCTGCAGCAACACAAGCCGGTGGTCGTCGTCATCGAACTCGGCGGCAACGATGCGTTGCGCGGCGGCCGCATGGCCACCACGCGCGACAACCTCGACGCCATGGTCGTCGCCGCGCAGAAGGCCGGCGCCAGGGTGCTGCTGGTCGGCATGCAGATTCCGTCCAACTACGGGCCGGTCTACGTGCGCGAGTTCAACGAAACCTTTGCCGGCGTCGCCAGGGACCGGCGCGTGCCGCTGGTGCCGTTCTTCTTCGCCGGCTTCGGCGAGGACCTGACGTTGTTCCAGTCCGACAAGATCCATCCGACCGTTGCGGCCCAGCCGAAGCTGCTGGCCAACGTATGGCCCGCGCTGCAGCCGTTGCTGCGCAAGCCATGAACGAGCGCCCGCCCCCGTCGGGCCGCAAGGTGGGCATTGCGGCGCTGACGGAGCATCGCGACCGCATCGACGTGCGCAGCCCCGCCGAATTTGCCGAGGACCACATTCCCGGCGCGATCAACGCCCCGGTGCTGGACAATGCGGAGCGCGCGGAAGTGGGCACGCTGCATGCGCAGGTCTCCGCATTCGCCGCCAAGCAGCGCGGCGCATCGCTTGTTGCACGCAACATCGCCCGCATCGTCGAGACCCAGTGCGCGGGGAAGCCGAAGGACTGGTCGCCCGTCGTCTACTGCTGGCGCGGCGGCAAGCGAAGTGGCGCACTCGCGCATGTGCTGGCGGAGATCGGCTGGCGCGCCGTGCAGCTTGAAGGGGGCTACCAGACCTATCGCCGCCACGTCGTTGCGGCCTTGGCCGCGGTTCCCGCGCGCTTTCGCTACATCGTCGTGTGCGGGCTGACCGGCTCCGGCAAGAGCCGGCTCCTGCTCGCGCTGCAGGAGGCCGGGGCGCAGGTGCTCGATCTCGAGCAGTTGGCGCAGCATCGCGGCTCGCTGCTGGGCGACCTGCCGGAGGCGCCGCAGCCCGCGCAGAAGTGGTTCGACTCGCAGGTCCTGGCGGCACTCGAGGGCTTCGATCCCGCGCGGCCGGTGTTCATCGAGTCGGAAAGCAGGAAGATCGGCACGCTGCAGGTGCCCGTGGCGCTGCTCGATGCCATGCGCGCGGCGGCGTGCGTGCGCGTGGACACGCCGCAGGCGCTGCGGGTGGCCCTGCTGAAGGAGGAGTACACGCATTTTCTCGCCGACCCCGATGCGCTGGGCGACAAGCTGCGCCATCTCGCGCCGCTGCACGGCCACAAGGTCATCGCGCAATGGGATGCCGCGGCCCGCGCCGGCGACCACGACACGCTGGTCAACGACCTGCTCACCCGTCACTACGACCCCACCTACGCGCGCTCGATCACGCGCAACTTTCCGCGCATCGAGGAGGCTGTCAGCGTCGTGCCCGCCGCGATCGATGCGGCCGCGTTCGGCGCGATCGCGCGCCGCCTCGTCGCCACCCTCGATATCACGCAACCCGAGGCCGTCGCATGAGCGCCCACCCCTATCGCATCGTCAACGTCTTCGCGGAGAGCCCGCTCGCCGGCAATCCGCTGTGCGTGTTCGAGGACGGTCGCGGCCTCGACACCGCCACGATGCAGGCGCTGGCGCTGCAGTTCAACCTGTCGGAAACGACCTTCATGCTGCCGTCGACACGCGCCACGGCACAGGTGCGCATCTTCACGCCGGCCTTTGAAATGCCGTTTGCCGGGCACCCGACGCTGGGCACCGCTCACGTGACACGCGCGGTGCACGCCGCGGGCGACGCCGTCACGCTCGAGATGAAGGCCGGCATCATTCCCGTCACCGCCGAGGGCGATGTGTGGACGCTGGTGGCCAACGCGCCGAAACACCGCGCCCATGCCGCCAGCGTCGCCGACATCGCAGCGATGCTGAAGCTGGCACCCGCCGACATCGCGCAGGCGCCGTTATGGGTGGATACCGGCTCCGAGCAGCTGATCATTCCGCTGGCCACCTTCGATGCCGTGCGGCGCGCGCGGCCCTCCGCCGAAGCGCTGGCCGCGCACGCAAGCAACGGCCAGCGCGCGATGGCCTATGTATTCGCCCGCGAGGGCGACGCGGTGCTCTCCCGCTTCTTCTTTCCGAAGTTCGATGCCGTCCTCGAAGACCCGGGCACCGGCTCCGCCTGTGCCAACCTCGGCGGCTGGCTGCTGGCCACGGGCGCGCCGTTGCCGCAGCGTGTGCAGGTGGCGCAGGGCGAAGCCACGGGCCGGCCCTGCCACCTTTGCCTCGAAGTGACCGCGCAGCGCCAGATCCGGGTGTCCGGCCGCGTGATCGAGATCGCCCGGGGCACCGTCACGCTCTGACGCCAGCCACCGACGCACCACCTGTCCCGTCCGATCGCGGCACCCCGCAGCACGGCCCGCCGCGTCGATGCGGTGCCATGCGCCACCGCCCCGCCCGCGCTGCAACAGCCCGTTACAGCTTGCCCGTAGGCGTCCGGTCAACAATCGGCGAGACTGCGGCGTTGAACATCCATTGCCCCGGGGCCGTGCACAGGCAAGCGGGTCGTTGCGACCACGCGCCGTCCGCGCCCCGACAGGAGGATGCACCCATGTCCGCTCGCTTCGCCCTCGCCGTCGCCTTGCTTGCCGTTGCCGGCCTCGCCCATGCCGCCACCGCCCCGATGGGCTATGCCGACGCGCGCCACCTGCTTGCCCGCACCGGCTTCGGCCCCACCGACGCCGAGGTGCGGTCATTCGCCGGTCTCACCCGCGAGCAGGCAGTGACCGCGCTGCTGCGCGATGCGCGCACCGCGGCGGTCACGCCGCCGCCCGCGTGGGCGCTTGAGACCGGCCCCACCGGCGCGCCGCGCGGCGACAACGTCAGCGAGGACGTGCGCCGGGCCTACCGCCAGCTGCAGATCCGGCAGGACTTCGAACTGCGCGGCTGGTGGCTGCAGGAGATGCTCGCCACGCCGTCGCCGCTCACGGAGCGGATGACGCTCTTCTGGCACAACCACTTCGTGTCGAGCCAGCAGAAGGTGCGCGTCGCGCGCTTCATGTACACGCAGAACACGCTGCTGCGCACCCACGCGCTGGGCAACTTCGGCACGCTGCTGCACGCGGTATCGAAGGATCCGGCCATGCTCATCTACCTCGACACCGCGCAGAGCCGCAAGGCCCAGCCCAACGAGAACTTCGCGCGCGAGGTGATGGAACTGTTCACGCTCGGCGAAGGTCGCTACAAGGAACAGGACATCAAGGAAGCCGCGCGCGCGTTCACCGGCTGGAGCATCGACCGCGAGACGGGGCAATACCTGTTCCGCCCCGGTGCACACGACGATGGCGTCAAGACCGTGCTGGGTACGTCGGGGCGTTTCGATGGCGATGCCGTGCTGGACGTCCTGCTGGCGCGCCCGGAGACCAGCGAATTCGTCACCGCCAAGCTGTGGCGCGAGTTCGTGTCCCCGGAGCCCGATGCGCGCGAAGTGCGGCGCATTGCGAAGGTCTTTCGCGAGCAGAACCTCGACGTGAAGATGGCGCTGCGGGCGCTCCTGCTTGCCGATGCGTTCTGGGCCGCCGAAAATCGCGGCGCGCTCGTCAAGAGTCCGGTCGAGCTGGTGGTGGGCACGTTGCGCCAACTCGAACTCGCGCCCGCTGCGGCAGCGCCGTTTGCCATCGCCGCCACCGGCATGGGGCAGGTGCTGCTGTCACCGCCCAACGTCAAGGGCTGGCCCGGCGGCGACGTGTGGATCAACTCGACCACGCTGCTTGCGCGCAAGCAGTTTCTCGACCGCCTCGTGCGGGCGGCGGACGCGCCGGTACCGGCCATGATGACGGCCGCGAGCGGCGCCGCTGCAGCAGGCGTGCCCGCCACCGGCGAAGCGGCCATGTCGCGCGTCGTGGACGCCGCGCCGCAGGCGACAGGCGCCACCGCGATTGGCGCCGCGCCCCCGCCGACCGAAGCCGAGGAAAACCGGGCCCGGGCGCGGCGTGCGGCGCAGGCACTCGAGAGCGGAATGCGCAATCTGCAGTTCGACGCCACCACCTGGGTCGCGCACCGGCAGGGCAGCACGCCGGCTGCGAAGATGGACGCCGCGCAGGCGCTGCTGCTGCCGCTGCCTGCCGTGACGGCCGATGCGCCCGCGGCCGACACCGATGCCGCGGGCTTCGTGCGCGCGACGTTGCTCGATCCCGCCTACCAACTGAAGTAGCGTTCCGCGCCGCATTCTTCGAAGGACTCGCCATGGACCGTCGTCATTTTCTCCGTGCTGCCGCTGCGATGCCGCTGGCGCGCGCCACCGCGCCGCTGGCCGGACTCGGCACCGCGCATCTTGCGGTGGCGGCCGCCCCGGCGCATGCCGACTATCGCAAGCTCCTCGTGCTGGTCGAGCTCAAAGGCGGCAACGACGGCCTCAACACGCTCGTGCCGTATCGCGATCCGGCCTACCACGCATTGCGCCCGAAGATTGCGATCGCGGCCGACAGTGTCGTGCAGCTCACCGACCAGGCGGGGCTGCATCCGGCGCTGGCGCCGTTGCTGCCGTACTGGAAGAACCGGCAGCTGGCGGTGCTGCAGGGCGTTGGCTATCCCGACCCCAACCTGTCGCATTTCCGGTCGATCGAAATCTGGGATACCGCGAGCCGCAGCGAGGAGTACCTGCAGGACGGCTGGCTCACCCGCGCGTTTGCCACGGCGCCCACGCCGCGATCGTTCGCCGCCGACGGCGTGATCATCGGCTCCAACGACCTCGGTCCGGTGGCCGGCAGCGGCACCCGCGCCATCGCGCTGGCCGACACCGAGCAGTTCCTGCGCCTGTCGAAACTCGCGCAGCCGGCGGCCGCGGCGCGCAACAAGGCGTTGGCGCACATCCTGAAGATCGAGACCGACATCGTGCAGGCTGCGGGCCACCTCGATGGCAGGCCGACCTTCCGGACGGAGTTTCCCGCGGGAGGCTTCGGCAACGCCATCCGCACCGCGTGCCGCATCATCGCCAATCCTGCGGGCATCGCCGCCGTGCGCGTGACGCTCACCGGGTTCGACACCCACGCCAACCAGCCGGCAACGCAGGCGCGATTGCTGGGCGAGTTGGCCGCGGGCCTCGTCGCGCTGCAGGGCGCGCTGGACGAGCTGGGCAAGTGGAACGACACGCTGGTGCTGACGTACGCCGAGTTCGGCCGCCGTCCGAAGGAGAACCAGAACAACGGCACCGATCACGGCACCGCCAGCGTCCAGTTCGCGCTCGGCGGGCGCGTGGCGGGCGGCATGTACGGCGGCGCGCCGGATCTCGCGCGCTTGTCGAACGACGGCAACCCGGCGTACGCGCTCGATTTTCGCGATGTGTACGCCACGGTGCTCGACCGGTGGTGGGGTGTCGATTCGCGCGCGGCGCTGGGCGGACGCTTTGCGCCGGTGCCGTTTTTGGCCGCATAGGCCGCGCCCCGCGGAATATTGGTAGGCGAGGCTTGTATCTTGAACCCTGACCGGTGCGGTAGAGTTTCCGGTGTCTGCGAGAGCCGGACTTGCCCGTGCAGCATGTTTGAGGCTGGGGTATCCAATAGCCCGCGCTGAAGTTTATTGCGCACGGGGCCGCAC
>JANNYI010000062.1:0-8599 GCA_031410015.1 Betaproteobacteria bacterium
GCCATCGCCGTGGCGGTGACGATGGTCGCGATGGCGGGGATCGGCTCCATGAAGAAGGTCACCGGCACCAGCAGCGCGGTGGCCATCGTTGCGGTCAAACCAGGCACCGCGCCGACGAACAGACCGTACAGCGAAGCGAGCAGCATCGGCACCAGCGTCTTGACGCTGAACACCATATTGAAGGCGACGACTACGGCGTCCATGTCAGACCCTCAAGGATGCGCCAAGGGAAGCGTGCGCGCCCATGGCAGGCCACGAACGAAACGACCTCGGGGCCGGTTTCATCAAAACGCCCATCCCTTGAGCACGCCCCACGGCAACGGGACACGCAGCAACTTGTAGAACGCATACCAGATGAGCAACGTGGCCACGATCGCCACCGCTGCGGCGGGCGCGCGGCGCACGCCGAGAACGGTGAGCCAGATCATCATCAGGATCGGCGCGACGATCAGGAAACCGACGCTCTCGGCCAGCAGCACGTAGGCGGCCACGCCGATGACAATCGCCGCGAAGGCCGCCAGATGGCGCCCGGAGCGCATCCATGCGGCCGTCTCGCCCCACGGCTCGGTTTCGCGCCGGCGATAGCCCAGGACCATCAGGATCACGCCGCAGACCACCATGCCCGACGCGATCATGCCGGGGAACAAACCGGGGCCTACCTGCTGCCCCGGAATGCGCGCAAAACCCTGGACGTGCACCAGCACGACCAGGCCCAGCAGCAGGAAAAACGCGCCGAAGATCGCGTCGTTGATCTTCATGCGCGTATGCCTTCGCCACGCAGGCGGCACGCGGCGGCAACGACGCCGCCCCGCGCGCGACTGCGCAAAATCACTTCGCCAATCCCACGGCCTTCATCGTCTTGCCCATGGCAGCGTCCCCTTTCGCCATGAACGTGGCGAAATCGGGGCCGGCGGCCCAGGCGGTGCCATAGCCGCGGCTGGCGGCAAAGTCCTTCCACTCCTTGCTTTCGGCGATCTTCTGGATCGTCGCCAGCAGCTTGGCATTCACGTCGGCCGGCAGTCCCTTGGGCCCGGCGATGCCGCGCCATGCCGCCACGTCGTAGTTGACGCCGATGGCCTGCTGCATCGTCGGCACGTCCGGGAAGATGCCCGAGCGCTTGTCGCCCATCACGGCCAGCGGCCGCGCCTTGCCGGCTTCGATCAGCGCGCGCGCTTCCGGCAACGAACAGGTGACGATGTCGACGCCGCCTGCGACCAGATCCTGCATCGCGGGCGCCGCGCCGTTGGACGGCACCCAGGGTACCGAGTTGGACGGAAGCTTCAGTTCTTCCAGCAGCCCGGCCAGCGCCAGGTGCCAGATGCCGCCCTGCCCCGTGCCGGATGCCTTCAGCTTGCCCGGATTGGCCTTGATCGCGTCGACCACGTCCTTGACCGACTTGTACGGCGAGTCGGCGCGCACCGTCATCCCGGCCGGGTCGGAATTGACCAGCGCCAGCGGCGTGTACGACGTCGGGTTGAGTTCGGTCAGGCCCTGCCAGTGCATCATCGTGATTTCGACGGTGATCATGCCTACCGTGTAGCCGTCCGCCGGCGCCTGCGCGATGGCGCTGTGGCCCACCACGCCGCTGCCGCCGGTGCGGTTGACGACGTTGACCGGCTGGCCCAGTTCCTTCTCCATCATCGTGGCGAAGTAGCGGGCGGTGCCGTCGGTGCCGCCGCCGGCGCCCCAGGGCACGATGAAGGTGATCGGACGATCGGGGTAGGCCGCAAGCGCGACGCCGGTAGCGGCGAGCGCGACGAGCGCAATGAGTGCGCGCGAGACGAATTTCATGTATTCCTCCTGGGTATTGATGAATCGAAGCCGGATCCGCGCGCACCTCTGTCGGGTGGATATCGCCGGACGCGTCGCGGACGTTAGCAGCGCGCCCGGAAGCGGTCAAGTGGTCGGACCAATTATCCCGCCCGTCCCCTTGTTTGTGGCCGCGGACAAGGACGTCGGGGCAGGCGCAGCGTCAGCGGGACATGCGGCGGCGGACGAACGCTGCCAGCGTGCCGGCAAGGTGCGCCAGGTCGCGCTCCAGCCGCGCATACCCGCTGTTGGGTTCGAGTGTCACCTCGTCCATGTAGAGCGTGCGCTTCAACTCGATCTGCAGGCTGTGGCGATTTTCCGCGGGCCGCCCGTGCTTGCGCACCAGCTCCACCCCCTTGTAGGGGTCGTTGATCGCCACCGTGTAGCCCAACCCGCGCGCCGTGTCCGCGACCAGTTGCGTGAACGCCGGCTCGCACGTGGTGCCATCGCGATCGCCCAGCACGAAATCGGCGCGTTGCCGGCCCGGATCGTCGGCCAGCGCGTCGCCCACGGCCGGCATCGAATGACAGTTGATGTGCCATACGCCGCCGCAGGCGCGATGCTGCGCGTCGAGCAGCGCCTGCAGTTCATCGTGGTAGGGCCGCCAGCAGTTGTCGATGCGTGCCTGCACCTCGGCCGCCGCAAGCTTGCGCCCATACATCGGCATGCCGCCGCGCGCCAGCCGCCAGACGAGGCCGATGCCCTGCTCGGTCTTGCGCGACGGCGCCACCGGCGCGGGCCAGCCGTCCTCGAGCAACGCGAGGTCGATGTCCGCGAGACTGCGGTTGGCGTCGATGTACGCACGCGGAAAGCGCGCCTCCAGCATCGTCGCGCCCTGCGCCATCGCGTGCTGCCACAGCCGCGCCACGTGCGTGTCCTCGGCCTGGCGCACGATCGCGCGCGGCGGCGCATGGTCGAAATCATCCGGATACCATTCGCCGGAGTGCGGCGAATCGAGCACCAGCGGCACCGGCGTGCCGGGCGGATCGTGGCGGACGAACGGATGGGTCATCACCGCACCGGCAGGACGTCTAACGCGCGTCGTTGAGGAAGCATGCCGACAGGTGGCCCGGCGCGATCTGGCGCAACGGCGGCACCTCGCCGCGGCAGCGGTCCATCACGTGCGGGCACCGCGGATGGAAGTGGCAGCCCGGCGGCGGATCGAGCGGCGACGGAATCTCGCCCTTGATCGGCACGAAGGTTCGCTTCTTCGGCTCCACCTTGCCGGCTTCGGCCAGCAGCGCCTGCGTGTACGGGTGATTGGATTGGCGGAACAGTTCGGCCGAAGCCGCGCTCTCCACCACGCGGCCGAGATACATGACGACGACGCGGTCGGCGATGTAGCGCACCACGCCCAGATCGTGGCTGATGAAGAGATACGTGAGATTGAGCGCGCTCTTCAGTTCCATGAAGAGATTGAGCACCTGCGCCTGGATCGACACGTCCAGTGCGGCCACCGACTCGTCGCACACCAGGAACTCGGGCTTCACCGCCAACGCGCGAGCACTGCCGATGCGCGCGCGCTGCCCGCCTGAAAACTGGTGCGGATAGCGCCGCATCAGCGTGGGATCGAGGCCCACGCGATTGAGCATCAGCCCCACGTACTCCGTCTGCTGCTTGGCGGAGATCACGTGATGCGCGACCGGCGCCTCGCCGACGATGTCCACCACGCGCATCCGCGGATTGAGCGACGCGTACGGATCCTGGAAGATCATCTGCATCTTCAGCTGCTGCTTGCGCGCGGCTGCGGCGTCCAGACGCGCCAGCGAGGCACCCTTCCAGTAGCGCTCGCCATCCGACAGCGACAGCAACCCCACCGCCAGCCGGCCGAGCGTGGACTTGCCGCAGCCGGACTCGCCGACGAGGCCCAACACTTCGCCGGGGGCCACGGTGAGGCTGACGCGGTCCACCGCGTGCACGACCTCTTCCTTCATGTTGGCGCCCAGCGCGTTGCCGAGCTTGGCCGCGAGGTCCAGCGACTTGACGAAGCGCTTCGACACGCTGCGCAGTTCCACCAGCGCGGCGAGATCGACCTCGTGCGGTGTCGTGGGGGCCGTCATGCCACCACCGGGACCAGCGGATGGAAACAGCGCACCGAGTGACCGTCGACGTCGATGGCGCGGATCGGCGGCGACACCTCGCACTCGGCCGTGGCGAACGTGCAGCGCTCGCGAAACGGGCAGCCCGGCGGCAAATCGAGCAGCGACGGCGTCATCCCGGGAATCTGCTTCAGCCGGTGACCGCGCTCGTTGTTGGCGGGCACCGAGTCGAGCAGGCCGCGCGTATACGGGTGCGCCGGATGCGCCAGCACGTCCTCGCAGGTGCCCTGCTCGACGATGCGGCCCGCATACATCACGCAGACGCGGTCGGCGAGACCGGCCACCACGGAGAGGTCGTGCGTGATCCAGATCAGCGCGGTGCCGGTGTCGCGCGTGAGCTTCTGCATCTCGTAGAGGATCTGGCCCTGGATCGTGACGTCGAGCGCGGTGGTCGGCTCGTCGGCGATGATGAGGTCGGGGCTGTTGAGCAGCGCGATGGCGATGGCCACGCGCTGACGCATGCCGCCGGAAAACTGGTGCGGATACGCTTCGAGACGCGCGTCCGGCGACGGGATGCCCACGCGCACCAGCGCTTCGCGGGCCCGCGCCCGCGCGACGTCCTTGCCCACCGCCTCGTGCGCCAGAACCGCCTCGATCATCTGCACGTCGATGCGCAGGACCGGGTTCAGCGTCATCATCGGGTCCTGGAAGATCATCGCCACGCGGTTGCCGCGCATGTTGCGCATCTGCTCGGCGTTCAATGCGCGCAGGTCGGTGCCGTCCAGCACGATCCGGCCATCGACGATGCGGCCCGGAGGATCGATGAGGCCCATCAGCGAGTAGCCGGTCATCGACTTGCCGGAGCCGGATTCGCCGACCAGGCCCAGCACTTCGCCGCGGCCGACGGTGAAGGACACGTCGTCCACCGCCTTCACCACGCCGGCCTTCGTGAAGAAATGCGTGCGCAGGCCTTCGACTGTGAGTACGGGCATCTCCATCCGCGATCTACTTTTGCAGACGGGGATTCAATACGTCGCGCAGCTGGTCGGCGACGAGATTGATGCTGACGATGGTGAGCAGCAGCGCCACGCCGGGAAAGAAGCTGATCCAGTACTTGCCCGACAGCAGGTATTGATAGCCGTTGGCGATCAGCAGGCCCAGCGACGGCTCGGTGATGGGCAGCCCCAGGCCGAGGAAGGACAGCGTGGCTTCGAGCGCGATAGCGGCGGCCACCTGCACGGTGGCCACGACGATCATCGGCGGCAGGCAATTGGGCAAGAGGTGGCGGAACACGATGCGCATTGGCGACAGCGCGAGGCAGCGCGCGGCTTCCATGTACTCCTTGCGCTTTTCCACCAGTGCCGCGCTGCGCACGGTGCGCGCGTAATACGCCCACTGGATCGTGACCAGCGCGGCGATCACCTTGCCCGTTCCCTGCCCCAGCACCGCGATCAGGATCAGCGCGATCAGGATGGCCGGAAACGACAGCTGGATGTCAACGATCCGCATGATGAGCGTTTCGATCCTGCCGCCGAAATAGGCGGCCGCGAGTCCCGCCGACAGGCCGATGATCAGCGCGAGGACCGTGCTGGCCGTGCCCACCGCCAGCGAAATGCGCAGGCCGTAGAAAATGGCGGACAGCATGTCGCGGCCCTGATCGTCGGTGCCCAGCCAGAACGTACCGCCGGTGGGCGACGCGGAACCGGGCGGCAGGCGCCCTTCCATCACGTCGAGCTGGGCGAGATCGTAGGGATTCTGCGGCGAGATCAGCGGCGCGAAGATCGCCGCCAGCACGATGAGGATGAGCATGCCGAGGCCCACCACCGCCACCGGATTGGACAGGAAATCCGCTGCCACGCGATGCAGCGGACTCTCGGCCGCGCGTTCGACGGGTGCTGCGGGCGTCACGGGCAGCACGGTGCTCATCCCTTGCTGTCCGTCAGCCGCACGCGCGGATCGAGCGCGGAATACAGCACGTCGACGACGAGGTTGATGAAGATGAACAGCGTGACGATCACCAGCAGGTAGCTGACGATCACCGGGCGGTCCAGCAGGTTGATCGAATCGATCAAGAGCTTGCCCATGCCGGGCCACGCGAACACGCTTTCCGTGACGATGGCGAACGCGATCACGCTGCCGAATTCAAGACCGATCACGGTCACGATCGGGATCAGGATGTTGCGCAGCACGTGCACGCCGATCACGCGCCCGTTGGACAGGCCCTTGGCGCGTGCGAACTTCACATAGTCCTGCAGCAGCGCCTCGCGGGTGCCGGCGCGGGTGAGGCGGATCAGCAGCGCCAGCTTGAAGAGCGCCAGGTTCGTGGCAGGCATGATCAGATGTCGCAGGCCCTCCCAGCTGAGGAACGACACGGGAATGAGGCCGAACAGCATCGTGGTCGGCCCGCGCCCGTTGGACGGCAGCCAGCCCAGCATCACCGAGAACACCATGATCAGCATCAGGCCGACCCAGAACGTGGGCAGCGAGAAGCCGAGGATCGAACCGGCCATGATCGACCGGCCGGCGACGCCGTTGGGTTTGAGCCCTGCCCACAGCCCAAGCGGAATGCCGAGCGTGACCGCGATGATCATGGCCGCGATCGCCAGTTCCATCGTCGCCGGCATCCGCTGGAGGATCAGCCCCAGCGCGGAGGTGGCGTGCACGAACGAGCGGCCGAGATCACCCGTCAACGCACCCTTGAGGAAGACGAGATACTGTTCCCACAAGGGCTTGTCGAGTCCCAGCGCCGCGATGGCATTCTCGCGATCGATCTGATCCGCCTGCGGATTGATCAGGATGTCGATCGGGTTGCCGATCGCATACACGCCCACGAACACGAGCAGCGACATGATCAGCAGCACGACCACGCTCTGCATGCTGCGGCGGATGATGAAGACCAGCATGCGCTGGATCCGTCCTTTCTACATCACCCCTTGACCGGCTTGAACTGGAACGCCAGCGTGTACTCGTCGGTGCGCGGCGTGTACTGCACGTTCTTCTTCGTGGCCCACATCGTGAACTGGAAGTGGACGGGCATGATGCCCAGTTCCTGCATCGACAGTTCGGTCGCGCGTTGCAGCATGATCGAGCGGTTCTCGTCGTTCACCTGCTGCAGCGCCTGCTCGATCAGGTAGTCCACCTTCGTGTTGGAGTAGCGCCCCCAATTGACGGCGCCGAGACCCTTGTCGCGGTTGAACGTGGCCAGCAGCGAGCGCAGCGGTGAGCTGGCTTCGCCCGTGGACGCGCCCCAGCCCACCATGTGGAAGCTGAATTCCTGCTTGGCCGCGCGGCCGGAGTACGGACCCATCGGCGCGGTCTCGACCTTGGCGGTGATGCCCACGCGCGAGAGCATCTGCGCGACGGCCTGCACGATCTTCTCGTCGTTGACGTAGCGGCCGGACGGCCCATGGATGGTGATATTGAAGCCGTTGGGATAGCCGGCTTCGGCCAGCAGCTTCTTCGCCCCTTCCACGTCGTAGACCTCGGCCTTCAGCGCCGGGTTGTAACCGAAGAGCTTTTCCGAAACGAGCTGCCCGGAGGGAATCGCCTGGCCTTCCATCACGCGCTCGGCAATGGCCGGTCGGTTGATGGCTTTGGAGATGGCGCGCCGCACGCGCAGGTCCTGCAGCGGATTCTTGTCGAGGGGCTTGCCGTCCTTGGCGGTGATGAACGGCGACACGCGCGACAGGTGGTCGAAGTTGAAGTAGATGACGCGATGCGAGATCTTCGACGTCAGCGTGAACTTGGGATCCGCCTTGAGCCGCGCCAGGTCGGCGGTGGGCGGCTGCTCGATCGCGTCAACGTCGCCTGACAGGAGCGCCGCCATCCGCGAGGCGCCGTCCTTGATGATGCGGAACGTGACCTTCTCGTAGCCGGGTTTGTCGCCCCAGTAGTTGTCGTTGCGGACAAGGTCGACCCTGTCGCCGTTGACATAGCGCACCAGCTTGTAGCGGCCGCTGCCGATGGTGACCTTGCCGGAATTGAAGTCCTCGGTCGTGGCGCCGGTGGCCACCTTCTTCGACACGATGTAGATCGTGGACAGATCGTTGGGCATCAGTGGATGCGGCACGGCGGTCTTGAAGCGGATCGTGTACGGGTCGACGATTTCCTTGCCGACGATGGCCTTGGTGTACGCGACGAACGGACCCGGGCTGTTGGGGATCTGCGCCACGCGGTCGATCGAGAACGCGACATCCTCGGCGGTCAGTTCGCTGCCATCGTGAAATTTCACGCCCTTGCGCAGTTTGAATTCCCACGTCTTGTCGTCGAGCGCTTTCCACGACGTGGCGATGCCGGGGATCATCTGCGAGTCGGGGCTCATCTGCACGAGCTTGTCGAAGATGTGCTCGGCCATGTTGTTGTTCGGGAAGAGGTTGAAGAAGTGCGGGTCCATCGACGTGATGTCGGCGGCGACAGCAATCTTCAGCTCCTGCGCGAACGTCGGCGCGGCGAGGGTGAGCGACGACGCGATGGCAACCGCGGCGGCAAACTGGTGCAGACGATGAAAAACACGCATGAACGCCTCGAAATCGAATGGAAACGATGGGATGCAGACCGGCCGGATGGCGCGCACGGGTTGCGTGTCCGCAATCTAGCTTGGTTACTGCAGTGCGTCAAACCGACACACCATTGCACCAATTTTGCCCAGCCGCCCCGCAGCGGACCCGTACCGGCCGCCCTTTAACGGACCTGTACCTGCCGCCCCGCAACGAGCGCCTCGAGCGGAGTGAAGGCAAGGTCCTCTCCGCGAG
>JANNYI010000063.1:0-6414 GCA_031410015.1 Betaproteobacteria bacterium
CGCCTTGAGCAGCGCCAGCAAGATCGCGCCGATCGCCGCCATGCCGGTGGCGAACGTCGCGGTGCCCACGCCGCCTTCCATCGCGGTGACTTTCGCTTCCAGCGCGGCGGAGGTGGGATTGCCCTGGCGCCCGTAGGCGTAGCCCTGCGCGCGGCCCTGGAACACCGCGGCGAGCTCGCGCGCATCGCGGTAGCCGTATGCCACCGACAGGTGCAGCGGCTTGTGCAGCGCGCCGTGCTCGATCGTCGCGTCCCGGTCGGAATGAAGGATGGCGGTGGTGAAGCCGCGCGGTGGTGTCGTTGTGCTCATGGTGTGCTCGGTGTCGGTCGCTGCAAACAAAAAACCCGTCGGGCTTCCGCCGAACGGGTTTTGTGGCCGCTGCCAACAACGTGCTGGCCGGGGCAAACGAACCTCGCTTTAGCGGAATTTATTATGCGCCCGCAAGCTGAAGCTCTTCAAATCGGCGCAGGTGAAATGCTACGCGACAGCAGCGCGCGATGTCAAATGCAGCGAAAACGATGGTTTTCCCCGCGCAAACGACAATCTCAGGAACGCCACGCGATGGATGTTCCCACGCAAGACGACAGTCGCGACTTGGTGCGGGGGACCGCTTTCCAGTTGAATTGGAGGGGCCGTCGATTTGGCCCCGACTTCAACAGGAAAGCGGTACCGCGTACCAAGGCGCCGGCACAACTTTGATCCCGGCCCCTCGCTTCGCGATCACCCCGGCTGCTTCTCTTCCTCGAGCAGATCGGCCTCCGCCTGCCCGCGCGCCTCGTTGCGCTCCACCGCAAGGTGCGACAGGTAGTCGGCGGTGATGTCGCCGGTGATGTAGTGGCCATCGAAGCACGACGCCTCGAAGTTCTTCAACGCAGGATTGGCGAGCCGCACCGCGTCCTTCAGCGCTTCCAGATCCTGGTAGATCAGGAGGTCCGCCCCGATCTCGCGCGCCACTTCCGCTTCCGTGCGACCCGTGGCCACCAGTTCTTCCTGGTTCGGCATGTCGATGCCGTAGACATTGGGAAAGCGCACCGGCGGGCTGGCCGAGGCGAAGTAGACCTTCTTCGCGCCCGCATCGCGCGCCATCATCACGATCTCGCGCGACGTGGTGCCGCGCACGATCGAATCGTCGACCAGCAGCACCACCTTGTCCTTGAACTCGATGCCCACGGGATTCAGCTTCTGCCGCACGCTCTTCTTGCGCATCGCCTGCCCCGGCATGATGAACGTACGGCCGATGTAGCGATTCTTGACGAAGCCCTCGCGATACTTGATGCCCAGCCGGTTTGCCAATTCCAGCGCCGACGGCCGGCTGGAGTCGGGAATGGGAATCACGACGTCGATGTCCTGCGCCTCGGGCATCCTGCGGATCTTCTCCGCCAGCGCGCCACCCATGTTGAGCCGCGTCTCGTAGACCGACGTGCCGTCGATCACCGAATCGGGCCGCGCAAGGTAGACGAATTCGAAGATGCACGGATTGAGCGTGGGATTCTCCGCGCACTGCCGCGAAAAGAACGCGCCGGTGTTGTCGACGAATACGGCCTCGCCGGGCGCCACATCACGCAGCACCTTGAAACCCAGCGGCTCGATGGCCACGGATTCGGACGCGACCACATATTCGGTGCCGCCCATCTGCTCGTTCTTGCCGATGATGAGCGGACGGATGCCGAAAGGATCGCGAAACGCCAGCATGCCGTAGCCGGCAATCATCGCCACCACCGCGTAGGCGCCGCGGCAGCGCTTGTGCACGCCGGCCACCGCGCGAAAGATCGCGTCGTGGTCGAGCCGGTGATGCTGCGCCGCGCGTTCCAGCTCCAGCGCCAGCACGTTGAGCAGCACCTCGCTGTCGGAATTGGTGTTGACGTGGCGGAAGTCGAGCTCCCACAGCTCGCGCTTCAGCGCCTCGCTGTTGGTGAGGTTGCCGTTGTGACCCAGCGTGACGCCGAACGGCGAATTGACGTAGAACGGCAGCGACTCGAGGTCCGAGAAGGCCGATCCCGCGGGGGGATAGCGGCAATGCCCGATGCCTGCCGACCCCATCAGGTCGCGCATGTTGCGCGTGCGGAACACGCTCTGCACGAGCCCCGGCCCCTTGTACATGTGGAAGATCGGACCTTCGCTGGTCACGATGCCCGCGGCGTCCTGCCCGCGGTGCTGGAGCAGCAGGAGCCCGTCGTACAGGAGCTGGTTGACGGGCGTATGCGCGACGACGCCGACGATTCCACACATGGGATGACTAAACCTTCCGGTCAGCGGGCGAGACCGGCAGATGGCGGCCGTCGCGTGAAAAATCAAGCCGTTCCGACCACTCGGGGGGCAACCATGGCTTCAACGACAGGGCCAATCCGACGAGCTCCGGGGCAAGTAACGAATTCTGCCACCAATCGTGTCGCGGCAGGGTGGTAAGCCCGGCGACCAGCATCAGTGCGAGCACGACTACAACGCCGCGCACGATGCCGAAGAGGCCGCCCAGGAACCGGTCGAGAAAGCCCATGCCCGACCTGTGCAGCAGATCTCGAAGTGGCCACGCTACCAAGGCACCCAACAGCAGCGCCGCGATGATGATGGCGCCGAAAGCGATCAGGTAGCGGAGCGTGGGATGGCCGGCGAAGTCGGGCAGCAGGCTGCCGAGGCGCGGCGACAGCGTCATCGCGGCCACGAACCCCAGCACCCACGAGAACAGCGCGATCACCTGCCGCGTGAACCCGCGAAAGTACGCCAAGACCACGGACAGGCCGAACAGCGCGACGATCGACCAGTCGAATGCATTCATCGGAATGCCGGCCGCGCCTACCTGGCGGGCGCCACGATGCCGCTGTATCCGTCGCCCTTCAGTTTGTCGCGTACAGCACCTGCGGCGTCGCGCGTGGCGAACGGCCCGACTCGCACCCGCCACAATTTGGTACCCGCTGACGTGGTAAACGGCTCGGTATACGACGCGTAGCCCGCCTTTTTCAGCTTGTTGGCCAGTGAGTTGGCGCCCTTGTCGTCCAGGAACGCGGCGAGTTGCACCGAAAACCCGGGGGCATCGGCCGCCGGCTTGGCCGGTTCCCTGGCCGCATCGGGCTTTGCCGGCTCGGGTTTCGCAGCCTCGGCTTTCGCCGGCTCCGATTTCAGCGGTTCGGACTTCGGCGCATCGGCAGCAGGTGTGGAAGTCGGCGCCGGTGCCGCGGAGGCCACCGGCGGAGCCGCGGCAACCTTGGCCACTGGCGGCGCGACCGCCGTGGGCGCCCTTGCGGCGGGCGACAACACCTTCTGTTCGGCCTCGGCCAGCGACCGCTTCGGCGGCGCGGCGGCGGGATCGACAGTAGCCGGGGCGGTCGTGTTGCCCGGTGCCGGTGCGGCGCCGGCAGGCGGCACGGACGGCGTGGACATCGCGGGTTCGGCTTTACTCGAATCGACCTTGCTCGAATCCGCCTTGGCTGCGTCCGGCTTCGGCGCTTCAACGCGCGCCGGTTCGGCCTTGGCCGGCGCCTTGGCCGCATCGCCGCCACTTTTCGGGTTCAGCTTGTTGACGAACTTGCCGTTGTCGACCGGCGGGATCTTGACGGAAACGTCCTCGCCGAGTGGCTTCGGCTCGCTTTCGAGCAGCATCGGCACGAACACGGCTGCCGAGAGGGCCAGCACAATCGCGCCGACGAGCCGGCGACGCGCGCGGCGGCGAAGGTCGTCGATATTCACATCGGAGGGTTGTGCCATCGGCCTTGAGCTGACGAGGAAAGGTTCAACTGCGCACCAGGGCCGACTTGGCCGCAGCCACGGTCAGGAACGACCCGAACACCACGATTCTATCAGCCTCGCCCGCGTCGGTCCGCGCCGCGGCCACGGCCTCCTCCATTGCGGCGAAGGTCCGTACCGCCGCAGGCGCAACGCCCGCCGATAGCAGCGCGGCGCGCACCTGCGCGGCCGTGGCGCCGCGCGGACCGGGCAGCGGAGCCACAAACCAGTGATCGACACGCGGACGGAGCGCCGCCACCACGCCGGCGATGTCCTTGTCCGCCAGCATGCCGCACACGGCATAGGTCTGCGGGTGATAGCCCATGTCGCCGAGCGCCTCGGCCAGCGCCCGTGCGGCGTGCGGATTGTGCGCGACGTCGAGCACGATCGTCGGCCGTCCGGGCAATACCTCGAAGCGCCCCGGCAGCGCGACGTGGAGCAGCCCATCGCGCAACGCGCCGGCGCTGACAGGCAGGCGATCACGGAGCAGGTCGAGCGTTGCCAGCACGACGGCGGCATTGCCGAGCTGGTACCTGCCACGCAACGCGGGGAACGGCAGGCCGAAGCGCTCGCGCTGCCCGCTGTAGCGCCACTGCGTGCCCTCCGCGACATGGCCGAAGTCGCGGCCCGCCACCTGCAGGATCGCGCCCGTGGCGGCGGCCACGGCAATCACGGAGGCCGGCGGATTGCGATCGCCGCACACCGCGGGCTTGCCGCGACGGAAGATGCCCGCCTTCTCGCGGCCGATGCTCTCGCGTTCCGCGCCGAGGTATTCGACATGATCGATGTCCACACTCGTCAGCACCGCGACGTCGGCATCGACGATGTTCACCGCGTCGAGGCGCCCGCCGAGACCCACCTCGAGCACCAGCGCCTCGAGCCCGGCGCGCGCGAAGAGCCACAGCGCGGCAAGCGTGCCGAACTCGAAATAGGTGAGCCGAATGGGCTGGCCTTGCGCGTCGAGCGTCACGACCCGCGCATCCTCGACCGCGTTGAAAGCGGACAGCAGCTCGGCATCCGTGGCCTCGATACCGTTGACGCGCACCCGCTCGTGATAGCGCAAAAGATGCGGCGACGTATAGAGCCCCACGCGGTAGCCGGCGCAGCGCAGGATCGCCTCGAGCATCGCGCACGTGGAGCCCTTGCCGTTGGTGCCGGTGACGGTGATCACCGGACAGATGATCGTCGCGCCAAGTTTCGCGGCAACCGCGCGCACGCGATCGAGGCCAAGGGCAATGGCCTTGGGATGCAGCGTTTCGAGGTACGCGAGCCACGCGTCGACCGTGGCGGGTCGCGTCATGGACGGCATTCGGGAATTTCGCGCAGCACGCGGCCCGGCACGCGCCGCAACCGCTTCAGGCCGCCGGAGCGGGCTGCCGCGTCAGCAGTGCCAGCAGCTGGGCCAACTCGTCGCGCAGCTGGCGGCGGTCGATGATGAGGTCGAGCGCGCCTTTCTCCATCAGGAAATCCGCGCGCTGGAAACCTTCGGGCAATTTTTCGCGCACCGTCTGCTCGATCACGCGGGGACCGGCAAAGCCGATCAGCGCGCCCGGCTCGGCGATCACGATGTCCGCAACAAATGCAAACGATGCGGACACCCCACCCATCGTCGGGTCGGTCAGGATCGAGATGAACGGCAGCTTCGCCTTGTTCAGCTCCTGCAGCACGGCCGTGGTCTTGGCCATCTGGAACAACGAGTTGACGCCTTCCTGCATCCGCGCGCCGCCGGAGGCCGACACGCAAACGAAGGGGATGCGATTCTCGTACGCCACGCGAACGCCGCGCACCATCCGCTCGCCGACCACCGAACCCATCGAGCCGCCCATGAAACCGAAATCGAACGCGGCCAGCACCAGCGGCACGCTCTTCACGCTGCCCTGCATCACCACCAGCGCGTCGGTCTCGCCGGTGTCCTCGAGCGCGGCGGCCAGGCGATCGGGATACTTCTTCTGATCCTTGAATTTCAGGCTGTCGATCGGCACGACTTCGGAGCCGATCTCGAAGCGGCCCTCCGGATCGAGCAGCTGCTCGATCCGTTCGCGCGCGGGCACGCGCGAGTGGTGGCCGCACTTGGGGCAGACATGCAGATTGTTCTCGAGATCGGCGCGATACAGTACCGTTTCGCAGGCCGGGCACTTGATCCACAGGCCCTCGGGCACCGGCGTGCGCCGGTCGCCGGGGGTGCGCTTGATGCGCGGCGGAAGGAGTTTTTGCAACCAGCTCATTGAAGGGGCCTCCGCGCTACCGCGCTGCGGGCGGCAGGACTGCCGGCATCGCATCGAGCGCGTGGCGAATGGTAGCAAGCCAGGCCCCGGCCCGGGAAGCGGCATCGGCCGGCACGCCGCTTTCGATTTCCTGGATGAGCCGGCTGCCGATGACGACGGCATCGGCGTGCGCGGCGATGGCCACGGCGCTGGCCGCGTCGCGAATGCCGAAGCCCACACCCACGGGCAGCGTCACGTGGCGGCGGATGTCCTCGAGCTTGCGGCCCACGTCGGCCGTGTCGAGGTTGCCCGCCCCGGTGACGCCTTTCAACGATACGTAGTAGACGTAACCGCGCGCGACAGCCGCCACCAGTTCGATGCGCGCTTCCGGCGTTGTCGGCGAAATCAGGAAGATGGGCGCGATCGCATGCGCGACCATCAGCGCGGCAAACTCGGTGGCCTCCTCCGGCGGATAGTCGACGACCAGCACGCC
>JANNYI010000064.1:0-2996 GCA_031410015.1 Betaproteobacteria bacterium
CACAGGACGCGTCCTGGAAATGCTGAGCGAGCACCAATGCGAGGGCTGGCTCGAGGGCTATCTGCTTACTGGGCGACACGGTGTCTTCAACTGCTACGAGGCGTTCATCCACATCGTTGACTCGATGTTCAACCAGCACGCCAAGTGGCTGAAGGTCACTTCACACCTGCCTTGGCGGCGGAAGATCGCCTCCTTGAACTATCTGCTGGCCTCCCACGTCTGGCGCCAGGATCACAACGGCTTCACGCATCAGGACCCGGGTTTCATCGACCACGTGGTGAACAAGAAGGCCGAGGTCGTGCGGGTCTACCTTCCCCCCGATGCCAACTGCCTGCTGTCGGTGATGGACCACTGCCTTCGCAGCCGCCATTACGTCAACGTCGTTGTCGCGGGGAAACATCCCGCGCCGCAGTGGCTGACGATGGACGACGCCGTCACTCATTGCACGAAAGGGGCCGGCATCTGGTCGTGGGCCGGCACCGACCCGGACAATTCGCCTGACGTGGTCATGGCCTGTTGCGGTGATGTACCTACGTTGGAGACGCTGGCCGCCGTTTCCATCATGCGCGAGCATTTGCCCAATCTGAAAATACGAGTGGTCAACGTCGTTGACCTGATGAAGCTGCAGCCGCAGTCCGAGCACCCGCATGGTTTGAGTGACGCGGAATTCGACGATCTCTTCACCAGGGACAAGCCCGTCATCTTCGCCTTCCATGGGTATCCCACCTTGATCCATCGGCTCACCTACCGCCGCACCAATCACGACAACATCCACGTCCGTGGCTACAAGGAAGAGGGCACCATCACCACACCCTTCGACATGACGGTTCTCAACGATCTGGACCGCTTCCACCTGGTGCTGGACACCATCAAACGCGTTCCGCAAACCGGTGACAAGGGCATGTACCTGACGCAGCACCTCAAGGACAAGCTGATCGAGCACAGGCAATACATCAACAAATTCGGCCAGGATCTGCCCGAAATTCGCAACTGGACATGGGGCGCGGGCAACGGCGTCAAACCGGAATAAACACATGGCGACCGCATACATCCCCGGCAAGAACGATCTCCAGGCCATCGCGCATGAGGCAATGCTCCAGCATGGGCTGCTGCCGGACTTTTCGCCAGCCGTCATCAACGAGACTCGGCAGATTACGCAGGCTGCCGCAGCGTCCGGTGAGGCGATTCGCGATTTGCGCAGCCTGCTCTGGGCGTCGATCGATAACGACGACTCGCGCGATCTCGATCAACTGTCGGTAGCGGAAACCATGACGAATGGCACGGTGAAGATCCTGGTTGCCATCGCCGATGTCGACGCGCTGGTCAAGAAGGACTCCGCGATCGATGGGCACGCGTGGACCAACACCACGTCTGTCTACACACCCGCAGCACTGTTTCCGATGCTGCCGGAGAAATTGTCCACTGACCTCACGTCTTTGGGTGAAGGACAGGAACGACTGGCGGTTGTACTGGAGATGGTGATTGCGACCGATGGTACGGTTACCACTTCCGACATTTACAGGGCTAGCGTTTTCAATCACGCGAAGCTTGCCTACAACGGGCTTGCCGCCTGGCTTGCGAACGGTGCACCCCCACCGCCGAAACTTGCGGCCGTGCCCGGATTGGATGAACAGATACGTATCCAGGACCGGACTGCGCAAGCGTTGAAGCGGGTGCGCCACGCCCGTGGTGCCCTGCAGCTGGAGACGCTGGAGGCCCGAGCGGTATTCAACAATGGCGTGCTGGCCGACCTGGTGCCGGACGCAAGAAACCGGGCGAAGGAGTTGATCGAGGACTTCATGATCGCGGCCAACGGCGTAACCGCGAATTACCTCGACGATAAGGGATTGCCGTCGCTGCGCAGAGTATTGCGCACGCCGAAGCGTTGGGACCGGATCGTGGCGCTTGCGTCAGAATCGGGGGAACGGTTGCCCCTCATGCCGGATGCCGCGGCGCTGGATGCATTCCTGGCCAGACGCCACCAGGCGGACCCGGAGCGCTTTCCCGACCTTTCCCTCTCCGTCATCAAGCTGCTGGGCAGGGGCGAGTACGCGCTGGAGATTCCTGGCCGGCCGTCCGAGGGGCATTTCGGATTGGCAGTGAAGGACTACACGCATTCCACGGCACCGAATCGCCGCTTTCCTGACCTCATCGCCCAGCGCTTGTTGAAGGCGGCGCTCAGCGGGCAAGCGTCGCCGTACTCAATCGATGAACTCACGACGCTGGCGCGTCATTGCACCGAGCAGGAGGACCATGCCGCCAAGGTGGAACGGCAGGTTGCGAAGTCTGCGGCGGCGCTCCTCCTTGCCTCGCGGATCGGTGCGCGCTTCGATGCCATCGTGACCGGCGCATCGGACAAGGGAACATGGGTGCGCATTACCGGGCCGGCAACCGAAGGCCGCGTCGTCCGTGGATTCGAGGGCCTCGACGTCGGTGACCGCGTACGCGTCGCGCTTATCCACACCGATGTGGCGCGCGGCTTCATCGACTTTGCTGCAGTACCGCGGCAGCCGTGAGTTCGATCGATCCGCCGCGCAAACCCGTCGCCTACAAGAACGAGGCGTTCCTCGACAGCGACGATGCGCGGCCGCTGCGAATCCTGGCCGAATACCTCGAACCGATGCAAACGTTCCATCGAGAGCACGTTTGCGACACCATCGTGTTCTTCGGCTCGGCGCGGCTGGCACCCTCGACGAACTTACCGAAATCCTGACGCTGATGCAAACGAAAAAAATCGATCGTCACATTCCGATCGTGCTGTACGGGTCGAGCTATTGGAAAAAAATCATCAATTTCGACGCCCTTGTCCGGCACGGCATGATCAGCCGCGACGATCTGGCGCTGTTCCAGTTTGCCGACGATCCGGCAACTGCGCTTGCACTACTACAGGCCCATATCGGGACCGATGTCGAGGAGGCGATGCCGGCCATTGCACGCTCCAGAACCTCAAACTGCTGAGGTCGCTTTCGCCTGAGGCCAATCGTGGCGATGATTTG
>JANNYI010000065.1:0-7467 GCA_031410015.1 Betaproteobacteria bacterium
CCGAGGAAGCCGCCGATCGCGCCGGCGCCATACACGCAGATATCCATCGCCACTCGCTCCCTGCAATCAAGGCGTGCCCCGCACGCCTGCCGTGGGCGGCGCTGGTTGCCAGCCCTGCCGCCGAATCGTTAATATGTTAGCAGAGGTGTGGCGTGCACTCCCCGGGCCCCGGGCCAGCCGTCGGCCCCCGCGTTCCGCCGTTGCGCGTGAAGGAATCGATCCATGAAAGCCGTTGCCCTTGTCGCGCCGCTGCCGGAGACCGCGCTGCGGCATCGCAACCTGCCGCTGCTGCTGCTGGAGGCGCGCGAGGAGATCCTCGCGCACTTTCGCGGCATCCTCAACCGCTTCGGCGTGACCGAGCAGCAGTGGCGCATCCTGCGCGTGCTGCACGAGCGCGGTGACCTCGAGCCGTGGCAGATCGCCGATGCGTGCAGGATTTCCAGTCCCAGCCTTGCCGGGATCCTCGCGCGCATGGACGCCACCGGCATGGTGCGGCGCCGGCAGTCGGCCCTGGACCAGCGCCGGCAGACCGTGTCGCTGACGGCGGCAAGCAGGCGCCAGGTCGCCGCCATGGCGCCGCTGGTTGAGCGACAATATCGGCTGCTGGAGGACGCCGTGGGCGAGGACACGATCGCCGCCCTGTATGCGGCGGCCGACGCCGCGCTCCTGCGGGTGCGCACGGCAACCATCGCGTCCGCGCTGGACGCCGCCCCACCCGATCACACTGCCACGCCGTAAGGCCAACTCCGATCACGCAGCCGCCACGATGCTCACCGGCTTCTTCCTCCATCTCAAGTCGCACAAGCTGCCGGTATCCACGCGCGAGCTGCTCACACTGCTCGAGGCGCTGGACAAGCGCGTGATCTCGGGCTCGCTCGACGATTTCTATACGCTGTCGCGCGCGTGCTTCGTCAAGGACGAGCAGCACTTCGATCGCTTCGACCTCGCCTTTGCCGGCTACTTCCGTGGCGTCAATTCGCTGTTCGACGTGCGTGGCGAGATCCCGGAAGAATGGCTGAAGCTCGAGTTCCAGCGGCACCTGTCGGACGAGGACAAGAGGCTGGTCGAGGCGCTGGGCGGCTGGGACAAGCTGATGGAGACGTTGAAGGCGAGGCTCGCGGAACAGAAGGGCCGCCACCAGGGCGGGTCGAAGTGGATCGGCACCGGCGGCACCAGTCCCTTCGGCGCGTACGGCTACAACCCGGAAGGCGTGCGCATCGGGCAGAAGGAGGGCGGGTCGCGCAGCGCGGTCAAGGTGTGGGACGAGCGCAATTTTCGCAATCTCGACGGTGACGTCGAACTCAACACGCGCAACATCAAGGTGGCGCTGCGCCGGCTGCGCAAGTTCGCGCGCGAAGGCGTGCCGGAAGAACTCGACCTTGACGGCACGATCGAGGGCACCGCGCGCAACGCCGGCTGGCTCGATCTGAAGCTGCAACCGGAACGCCGCAATCGCGTGAAGGTGCTGCTGTTCCTCGATGTCGGCGGCTCGATGGATCCGCATGTGCGTACCTGCGAGGAATTGTTCTCCGCGGCCAAGGCCGAGTTCCGCCACCTCGAGCATTTCTATTTCCACAACTGCGTCTACGATCACGTCTGGCGCGACAACGGGCGGCGCACCATCGATCGCATGTCCACGCTCGAGCTGATCCGCACCTACGGTCCCGACTGGAAGGTGATCTTCGTCGGCGATGCGGCAATGAGTCCCTACGAGCTGGTGCAGGCCGGCGGCAGCGTGGAGTACATGAACGACGAGCCGGGCATCGCGTGGCTCACCCGCATCTTCGAGCACTTCCGGCGCGTGGTGTGGTGGAATCCCGAGCCGGAGCGCGCGTGGGAGTACACGCGCTCCACGCAGATCGTGCTGCAGAAGCTCGGTCCGCGCATGTTTCCGCTTACGCTGTCCGGCGTGGGCAAGGGCATCGACGCACTGCGGCACTGACGCGGGGCGCCGTGACCCTTCCGCAACTCCTCTTCGGGTTCGCCCGCCGCCATTGGCACGCGTATGCCGCCGCGGGGGCCATGCTCGTCCTGATCGCGGTGCTGACCGTATGGGTTCCGCGTCGCGTCGGGCACATCGTCGACGCGTTCGTGGCCGGCACACTCGGGGGCGCCGCGCTCTGGCGCGAGCTCGCGATCCTGGTGGCCATGGGCGCTGCGATCTACCTGTTGCGGGTGGGCTGGCGCCTTGCGCTCTTCAGGGCGGCCTACCGGCTGGGCGTGGAGTTGCGCGTGCGCCTCTACGAGCGGCTGGCGCTGCAGGGGCCGCCGTTCTTTCATCGCCAGCGCACCGGCGACCTCATGGCGCTGGCAACCAACGACGTCGACGCCGTCGAGATGGCGGCGGGCGAGGCGTTCCTTGCCGGGTTCGACGGGACGCTGACGCTGGTGCTGGTCGTGGCGATGATGACGATCGGCGTCGACTGGCGTCTCGGTCTGGCCGCGCTGCTGCCATTTCCCTGCATGGCATTCGGCTTCTTCGTCATCTCGCGCAACGTTCATCGGGCGTCGCGCGCGTCGCTCGAGAATTTCTCGAGATTGAACGAACACGTGCAGGAAACCGTGGCCGCGGTGCGGACGCTGCGCGCGCAGGGCCTCGAGGCCCGCGCCGGCGTCGAGTTCGAGGCGCGCGCGCGCGCCGCCGGCAACGCGGGCTTGGACGCGCAGCGGTGGGAGGCCATGTTCGAGCCAACCGTGGGATTCACGCTGGCCACCGCAACCGCGCTGACGCTCTCCGTCAGCGGGTGGCTGGTGCTGCGCGGCGAGATGACCGTGGGCCAGCTGACGTCGTTCACGATGTATCTCGTCCAGCTGATCTGGCCGATGTTCGCGGCCGGCTGGGTGCTGGCGCTGGTCCAGCGGGGCAAGGCAGCGTGGGCGCGGCTCGATCCCTTGCTGCGGACGCCGCTGTCGGTGGATGATCACGGCACGGTGGCGTCGGCACCGGCGGGCGCCATTCGCTGCGACGGCGTGACGTTTGCGTATCCCGCGGCGGGTGCGTCCGATCCCGAGTCCACCGCGCGTCGCGTGCTCGATCACGTGACGTTGACACTGGAACCCGGCGCGACGCTGGGCGTCGTCGGCGCCACCGGTGCCGGCAAGTCGACGCTGCTGGCGCTGCTGCTGCGGCACTACGCGCCCCGGCAGGGATCGATCCGCTGGGGCGACGCCGCGTTGTCCGACTACACACTGGAAGCACTGCGCGGCGCCATCGCGTGGGTGCCGCAGGAGGCCTTCCTGTTCTCGGGCACCATCGCCGACAACATCGCGCTGGCGCGGCCTGCCGCAACGCCCGCCGAGATCGAGCACGTGGCGCGCATGGCGGACCTGCACGACGACATCCAGCGCCTTGCCCGCGGCTACGCCACGCTGGTCGGCGAGCGCGGCGTCACGCTGTCGGGCGGCCAGCGCCAGCGCCTGGCCATTGCCCGCGCCCTGCTGACGGATGCGCCGCTGCTGCTGCTCGACGATGCGTTGAGCGCGGTCGACACGGGCACCGAGACGCGCATCCTCGAACATCTGCGCGCGGCGCGGCGTGGGCGCTCGGCGATCATCGTGAGCCACCGGCTCTCGTCGGTGGTCGACGCCGACGCCATCATCGTGCTGAAAGCCGGCCGCGTGATCGAGCGGGGCACGCACGCGGAACTGGTTGCGCTGGACGGCTGGTATGCCGCGCAATGGCGCTATCAGCAGCTTGCCGCCACGCTCGAGGGCGACGCATGAGCAGCCTGGCCAACGATTCCGACGATTCCGTCGCGGACGCGGGGCGCCGTCGTGCCCAACCAGGCGAGCGGCACCATGCGCTCGCGTTGTTGTGGCGCGCCGCGCGGCCCGACCGGAAGGTGGTCGTCGGCGCCACGTGGTGGCTGGTCCTGGCCGGGCTGCTGGACGCGGCCGGTCCGCTCCTCGGCAAGCACCTGATCGACACGTACCTCGTGCCGCGCTCGGCCGACTGGAGTGCGATGGCGCTGCTGATCGGCGGCTATCTCGTCACCGCCTGCGCCGCTTCCGGCATCCGGTACTTCCAGCTGGTGCGCCTGGCCGGGCTCGCGATGCGCTCGGTGCTGCGGTTGCGCGAGTCCGTCTATGCGCATGTGCTTCGCTTGCCGATGGCGTTCTTCGACCGCGCGATCACCGGGCAGCTGGTGAGCCGCATCACCAACGACACCGAGGCGGTGAAGCAGCTCTACACGCAGGCGCTGTTCGAGTTGCTGGTGGGCATGACCACGCTGGTCGGCGTGGTGGTGGCGATGCTCTGGCTCGACTGGCGCCTGATGCTGCTGGTGCTGCTGCTCATCCCCGCCACGATCGTGATCGTCTGGGGCTACCAGAGATTGTCGGCCGAGGCCGTGGGCCGATCGCGCGCATTGCGCAGCGACATCAACGCGCGGGTGGCCGAAGGCATTGCCGGCATGAGCGTGCTGCAGGCGATGCGGGCTGGGCCGCGGTACTGCCAGCGCTTCACGCAAACCAATGACGAACACTACGCCGCGCGGATGGGCGAGGTGCGCGCCAACGCGTGGCTGCTGCGGCCCGCGCTCGACTTTCTCAACATCCTGCTGATCGTGGTCATGGTGGCCGCAGTCGGCACGCAGCGCATGGAGGGCGTGGAGGTGGGACTCCTCTACGCGTTCATCGCCTACGTCGCGCGCATCGTCGAGCCGCTGATCCAGATCACGCTGCAGTTCTCGTCGCTGCAGCACTCGGTGATCGCGGCGGCGCGCGTCAATGTCCTGCTGCACGAGGACACCGTCGCGCCGACGCGGCACGATGGCCGCATCGAGCGTGGACGGGTGCGGCTCTCCGACGTCACGTTCGGCTACGACGCATCGCGACCGGTGCTGCACGACCTCTCCCTCGACATCCGCGCCGGCAGCTTCATCGGCATCGTCGGGCACACCGGCAGCGGCAAGTCGACGCTGCTGTCGTTGCTGCTGCGCTTCTACACGGCGCAGGCGGGCCGCATCGAGGTCGACGGCATCCCGCTGGCCGAGATCGGCGACGCGCACCTGCGTGCGGCCACCGGCCTGGTCCCGCAGGAGCCGTTCCTGCTGGCGGCCAGCGCGCGCGAGAACATCGACATGGGACGAGGGCTGTCCGACGCCACCGTGGTCGCCGCCGCAACGGCTGCGCATGCGCACGATTTTATCCAGCAGCTTGCGGCCGGCTACGACACGCCGCTGGGCGAAGGCGGCGCGCTGCTCTCGGCCGGCCAGAAGCAGCTGATCGCCGTGGCGCGCGCGCTCGCCGGGCAACCGCGGATCCTGTATCTCGACGAGGCGACTTCACGCATCGACAGCGAGACGGAGCAGCGGGTGCAGCTGGCACTGACGGCGTTGCGAGGCAAGGTCACCGTGGTCGCCATCGCGCATCGCCTGTCCACGATTCGCGCCGCGGACCGGATCATCGTGCTCAATCACGGCCGCATCGCCGAAGCGGGCACCCATGAAGCGCTGATGGCGATCCCGGACGGCATCTATCAGCGGCTCTACCTGTTGCAACAGATCGGCGATTGATCGCCTGCATGCGCACGAATCCTGTAGGCGCGGCTTCAGCCGCGCGGCATGCGCCGCTTGTGCGTGGCGGCATCGATGGATCCCGCGCGGCTGAAACCGCGCCTACACGAGCCGAGGTGGATCGTCATAAAAAAAGCCGCGAGGTCTCCCTCGCGGCTTGACGACCCGGCATCTCGACAGCGCCCGCGATGCCGGGCCGTGGAGCGGTTCGCGCCTTCAGTTGATCGACAAACAACCCCGGACGCACTGCTCCGAAGCGATCAGCCGATCTTGACCGGCACGAAGATCTGGCGGCCCTGGCGTTCGATCAGCAAGGCGACGGTCTTGCCCGCCTTGTCCACCTGCGCCTTCAACTCGGCGGGCGTGTTGACGCGGGTGGTGCCCACGCCGACGATCAGGTCGCCCGACTGCACGCCGGCCTTCGCCGCGGCACCGCCGGATTTTTCGACGAGCACGCCCGTCTTGCCGGCCGACTTCTGTTCCTCCGGCGTCAGCGCGCGCACGGCCACGCCAAGCTTGCCCTTGGTTTCGGCGTCGTCACCGGCGCTGGCCATCTTGCCGTCGTCGAGCGTGCCGACGGTGGCGGTCAACTCGACCGGCTTGCCGTCGCGCCACACTTCCACCGTGATCGTGGTGCCCGGCCTCGTGTTGCCGATGCGGCTGGTGACATCGGTGCTGTCGATGACGGCCTTGCCGTCGATCTTGCGGATCACGTCGCCCGACTTGAAGCCGGCCTTGGCGGCCGGAGTGTCCTTTTCGACATTGCCGACGAGTGCGCCGTTGGAGTCGGTCAGGCCGAAGCTCTGCGCCAGCGTCTGGTCGAGCCCCTGCACGCCGATGCCCAGGCGCCCGTGCTGCACCTTGCCGTGCGCCTTCAGCTGCTCGGTCACCGATACCGCGACGTCGGCCGGAATGGCGAACGACAGGCCCATGTAGCCGCCCGAGCGACTGTAGATCTGCGAGTTCACGCCGACAACCTGGCCGGCCGTGTTGAGCAGCGGACCACCGGAGTTGCCCGGATTGACCGCCACGTCGGTCTGGATGAACGGGACCATCTGGCCGTTGGGCAACGCGCGATGCACGCCGCTGACGACACCGGCCGAGACGCTGTTCTCGAAGCCGAACGGCGAACCGATCGCGATCACCCACTCGCCGCGACGCACTGCCGCCTTCGACGAGAATTCGATCGCCGGCAGGTTCTTGGCGTCGATCTTGATCAGGGCGACGTCGGTGCGCTTGTCGGCGCCGATCACCTTGGCCGTGAATTCGCGGCGGTCGGTCAGCTTGACCGTGACTTCGGTCGCGCCGTCGACCACATGCGCGTTCGTGACGATGTAGCCGTCGTTGCTGATGATGAAGCCCGAACCCTGGCCCTGCGACGGCCGTTGCTGCTGCGGACGCGCGCCGGGGCCGTTCTGACCACCGCCGAAGCGCTTCTGGAATTCGCGCAACGGATTGCCTTCCTCTTCGTCGTCCTCTTCCTCGCCTGGCTGGCTGGGGCGACCCTTGCCATGCACGACGCTGATGTTGACGACCGACACGCCGACGCGATCGACGAGCGACGTGAAGTCGGGGAGGTTGACGAGCGCGGCCGAGCCGGGCGCAGGCGCGACCAATGCAGGGGCCGGCGCCGCGAAGGCGCTGCCGACCGCATGCGAGTCGAGTTGGTTGTAGCCGGTTGCGATACCGGCGCCGATGCCGGCGGCAATCAGCGCGTAGGTGACCTTGGACAATTGCATCGTGCTCTCCTTGGAGGACAGAGGCCCGTCATGGGCCGCCTCGATGCAATGTAGGGGTCGCTGCTTAACCGCACCTTAAGTGTGGCGTTGCGCGAGGCTGAAGCCTCGCCTACAGGAAAAAGGGGTCAGGGTCGAATTAAAAAAGGGGTCAGGGTCGAATTCGGCGCGGACAGCGTTTGCGGTGCGCGATGTTTCAGCGCGCCGAATTCGAC
>JANNYI010000066.1:0-15502 GCA_031410015.1 Betaproteobacteria bacterium
GCCCCTCGGGCTCGATCTACAAGCGCGAGGAAGACGGCATCGTGCTCATCGACCAGGACAAGTGCCGCGGCTGGCGGATGTGCGTGTCCGGCTGTCCGTACAAGAAGATCTACTACAACTGGAAGAGCGGCAAGGCCGAGAAGTGCATCTTCTGCTATCCGCGCATCGAGGCGGGGCAGCCCACGGTGTGCTCGGAAACCTGCGTGGGCCGCATCCGCTACCTCGGCGTGCTGCTCTACGACGCCGATCGCATCCAGGAAGCCGCCAGCGTCGAGCACGATCGCGACCTGTATCACGCGCAGCTCGACATCTTCCTCGATCCGCACGATCCGAAGGTGATCGAGCAGGCGCGCAAAGACGGCATTCCCGACAAGTGGATGGAAGCCGCGCGCGGCAGCCCGGTCTACAAGATGGCGGTGGACTGGAAGGTGGCGCTGCCGCTGCATCCGGAATACCGGTCGCTGCCGAGGGTCGGGTACGTGCCGCCGCGGTCGCCGATCACCGCGGCCGCCAACGCCGGCAACCTCGGCGTCAATGGCGAGATCCCGGATGTGAAGCAGCTGCGTATCCCGGTGAAGTACCTCGCCAATCTGCTGACGGCCGGCGACACGGTGCCCGTCGAGCGCGCGCTCGAGCGAATGCTGGCCATGCGCGCCTACCAGCGCGACAAGCACGTCGAGGGCCGCATCAACCTCGAAGTGCTGAAGCAGGTGGGTCTGACCGAGGCCGAGGTCGAGGACATGTATCACGTGATGGCCATCGCCAATTACGAGGATCGTTTCGTGATCCCGAGCACGCATCGCGAGTACGCGGAGAACACGTTCAACGTGCGCGGTGGTTGCGGTTTTTCGTTCGGCAATGGCTGTTCGGAGGGGGTCAGCGAGACGAGCCTCTTCGGATCCGAGAAGCGCCGGACGATTCCGATCAAGGCGGAGATCTGACCATGAACATCTTCGACCAACCGAAGAACGCTGCGCGGACCCTGCGTGTGCTGGCGCGGCTGCTCGGCTACCCCGATGCCACGCTGCGCGAGCAGTTGCCCGCGTTGCGCGAGGTCCTGCATGACGAGCGGGCGCTGTCGTCCGCGCGTCTCGCCGAGCTCGACGCCTTGCTGGACAGCCTGATCCAGCAGGATCCGCTGGATGCGGAAGCCGACTACGTGCAGCTCTTCGACAGCGGACGCACGACCGCACTGCACCTCTTCGAGCATGTACACGGCGACTCGCGCGAGCGCGGACCGGCGATGATCGACCTGGCGCAGACCTACGAAAAAGCGGGTCTCTTCCTCGCCGAGGGTCAGATGCCCGACTACCTGCCGGTGATGCTCGAATTCACGTCGACGCAGCCGCCGCGCGAGGCTCGTGCCTTCCTGAGCGAGATGGCGCACCTCTTCAACGTGATCTTCAATGCGCTGCAGAAGCGGCAGAGCCGGTATGCCGGCGTGTTGGGCGCGTTGCTGGAACTGGCCGGGGAAACGCCCAAGGCCGTGCAGATTGCCGCCGATGAGCCCATCGATGAGACCTGGGCCGAACCCCAGGCCTTCGACGGCTGTTCGTCCAAGGGCCAGGCACGCCCCGGGCAGGCCCAGCCCGTTCAATTTGTCCGCCGGAATCCTGATTCGGGAGTGGCCGCATGACTATCCTGCACAACTTTGCGTTCAATGTTTATCCCTACATCTGCCTGACGGTGTTCTTCATGGGCAGCCTCGCGCGCTTCGACCGCGACCAGTACACGTGGAAGAGCGATTCGTCGCAGCTTCTGCGCCGGGGCACGCTGCGCTGGGGCAGCAACCTGTTCCACGCGGGCATCCTGTTCCTCTTCTTCGGCCACCTGTTTGGACAGCTGACGCCGCACTGGGTCTACGACATCTTCATCTCGGCGTCGCAGAAACAGTTCGTGGCCGTGGTGGCCGGCGGCATCGCCGGGCTGATCTGCTTCGTCGGCCTTTCGCTGCTCCTGTACCGGCGCATCTTCGACCCGCGCATTCGCCTCACGAGCCACCGCACCGACCTCGCCATCCTCGTGATCCTCTGGGTGCAGCTGGTGATCGGCCTGTCCACGCTGCCCTCGTCGTACCACCATGTGGCCGAGCCCACCACCATGCTGCGGCTCGCAAGCTACCTGCAGGGCATCGCCACGTTCCAGCCGGATGCGGCCCTGGTGCAAGGCATCGAATGGCATTTCCAGGCGCACATGCTGCTCGGCATGACGATCTTCCTGCTGTTCCCCTTCAGCCGGCTGGTTCACGTGTGGAGCGGTTTCGCGACGATCGCCTATGTCTTCCGTCCGTACCAGATGGTGCGTGGACGCCGGCTGAATCTGCCCGCCGGGCACAACGCGCCGACGCGCGTCCTGTAGGGGAGATCACGATGACACTGCAAGCGCAGGCACCATCGAAATCGCCGCCCGCCGCCGCCGCAAGCGTGAACGGTCGCGCGCTGCATGGCGCGGACGAAGTGCTGACCATGGCGGAATTGCGTCAGCGCGCCTGCACCGAGTTACTGCGGCAGAAGGCGCAGCAGGAGGGGTTGCTCGCGCGCGACGACGCACCGGCGGCAGACGGGGCCATCAGTGAGGCGGCCTCGGGTGCGATCGAGGCGCTGCTTGAACGCGCATTCACCGTTCCGGAACCCTCCGCCGAAGCGTGCCTGCGCCATCACGCGGCTCATCCCGGCAAGTTCGCGTCAGGTGAGCGCGTACGTCTGCGACACATCCTGTTTGCGGTGACACCGGGTGTCGACGTCGTGGCGCTGCGCAAGCGCGCCGAGGCGGCACTGCTCGACGTTCGCTGCCACGACGGCACGGCCGGTGACGGCTTTGCCGTGGCGGCAGGCAGTCTTTCCAACTGTCCCAGCGGCGCGCAGGGCGGAGACCTCGGGGAGCTGACGGCGGAAGGGTGCGTCGCGGAGTTCGCGCGCGAGATCTTCGGCAAGACGGAGATCGGCGTGCTGCCGCGGCTTGTCCACAGCCGCTTCGGGCTGCATGTGGTGGAGGTGCAGGCGCGCGTGGCGGGCGTGGCGCCGCCGTTCGAGTCCGTGCGCAGCGCGGTGGCGCTGTCGTTGCGCCAGCAGGGCTTTGTCACCGCATTGCGGCAATACCTGCAGGTGCTGGCCGGCGAGTCCGTGGTCGAAGGCGTCGACCTCGAAGGGGCCGATACGCCGCTGGTGCAGTAGTCGCCACCGGAGCACGCGATGCCCGACGAACTGCTGCAGCGCCTGCGACGTTTCCACGACGACTACTTCCCGGGCGTGGCCGACCAGTTCCAGAACCTGGTCAAGGACGGCCAGCACCCGACGATCCTGTTCATCGGCTGCTCGGATTCGCGGATCGTGCCGTACCTGCTGACGGGCACCGGACCGGGTGAACTCTTCATTGTCCGCAACGTCGGCGCCTTCGTGCCGCCGTACGATGGCTCGACGGGCTATCACGGCACGACGGCCGCCATCGAGTTTGCGGTGCTCAACCTCCATGTGACGCGGATCATCGTCTGCGGCCATTCGCACTGCGGCGGCATCCGGGCGCTCTACGAGGAAGTGTCGCCGGAAGCGGTACACCTGGCCGCGTGGCTCGAACTGGGACGCGAGGCGGCCTTGCCGGTGCAGCTGACGGAAGAGGCGCTGCGCCGCACCGAGCAGCGGGCCATCGTGCTGCAACTCGAGCGCCTGATGGGCTACCCGATGGTGCGCAGCCGTGTCGAGACGGGCCAGCTGGCGCTGCACGGGTGGCACTACGTCATCGAGGATGGCGAGGTGCACGTCTTCGACGTGAAGTCGGGCGCGTTCGTGCCCGCGACGGTGGCGCCGCACAGCGGTACCGGTCCCTACCATCGCTTCGAGGAGCAGGGCGCGCCCGGCACCGACGGGCAGTAGCCGCGCCCGCACGGCGCGCTTACCTCGCGCGCTTCGCCGCAGTGGCCTTACGGGGCTTGATCGCGACGTGCGCGAACATGTCGTGCAGCGCCGCGTCGCGGCCGATGCGCGCGCCGACGTGGCCGCAGACCAGGTCGCACAGTTCGTAGATGCGCGGATCGCGGATGCGGTAGTAGGTGCTGGTACCGCTCTGGCGCTTTTCGACCAGGCCGCTGCCGGCCAGTACGGCGAGGTGCTTGGATGCGTTGGCCTGGCTGCATGCCAGTTCGGCCGTGATCTCGCCGACGTTGCGCTCGCCGGTGCGCAGCACGTTGAGGATCTTGAGCCGCAACGGCTCTGCCATGGCCCGAAAGAAGCCAGCCACCTGCTCCAGCGCGGGATCGTTCAGTCCTTCCATCAGCACGCACCCCCGAAGATTGACCGGAATCATACTTGAGCAGTTATTGCCGGTTGACTATATCGCTATATGACGATATAGTACATTCAGTCGGTGCCGTTGTAAAGACCGCCATCTCGAAGCGTCCGTTGCAAGGCAGTGCGCGGCGCGCGGGGAGGACGGTCCCGGCACTCGTGAAAGGGACAAGCGATGGTTCGCGTAGCTGCAGTTCTGTTGGGCGCATGGCTCTTGCCGTGGTTGCCGGCCACGGCTGCGACGCCGCTCGCCACGCACGTCGTGCAGGCGGCGGCGGGCCCGAACATCCTCAGCGCCGAAGGCGTGGTCGAGTCCGTGCGGCAAAGCGTCGTTGCCGCGCAGATTCCGGCGCGCATCGTCGAGATGAAGGTGCGCGCAGGCGATGTCGTGCAGACCGGGCAGGTCCTCGTGCGCCTGGACAGCCGTGCCGTGACGGGCGAGCTGGCGGCCAGCGAGGCCCAGGCTGCGTCGGCGCGCGTGCAGCTCGACGTGGCGCAGCGCGAATTCGAACGCAGCCAGCGCTTGTTCGCCCAGAAATACATCAGCCAGGCGGCGATGGATCAGGCGGAGGCAAAGTGGAAGTCCGCCGAAGCGCAGAAGAATGCGTCCACCGCACAGGCGGGGGTCGCATCGACCATGTCGACCTTCACCACGCTCGTCGCGCCTTTCGCCGGGGTCGTTGCCGTCGTCAACGTCGAGCAGGGCGACATGGCCACGCCGGGAACACCGCTGCTGACGATCTACGATCCGACGCAGCTGCGCGTGGTGGCCAGCGTGCCTGAAGGACGCGCAGCCGGTCTCGATCCATCGCGCAAGGCGCGCATCGAGGTCCGCAGCGCCAGCGGCACCGCATCGGCCATCGACGCGGTGTCGATGCAGATCCTGCCCACCGTCGATGCCGCGACACACTCGCAACAGGTGCGCCTCGGCCTTCCCGCCGCCGGCCCGCTGCTTACGCCCGGGGCGTTTGCGCGGGTCCAGTTTCCGCTGGTCGGCGTGGGCACGACAACGCTGACGGTGCCGGCTGCCGCCGTGGTGCGCCGCCCGGAGTTCAACGCGGTCTACGTGATCACTGCGGACGGCAAGCCCCAGCTGCGGCAGGTGCGGCTTGGGCGCACGCGCGGCGAGGCAGTCGAGGTGCTCGCCGGCATCGTGCCGGGCGAGCGCATCGCGCTCGATCCGGTGGCCGCGGCGCGGCAATGACCATGTCTGCACCGGCCACGCCACCGCTGGGTATTGCGGGCCGCATCGCCCGCTATTTCATGAGCGCGCGCATCACGCCGCTGCTGGCGCTGGTGGCCATGCTGCTCGGCATCTTCGCCGTGCTGGTGACGCCGCGCGAAGAGGAGCCGCAGATCAACGTGACGATGGCCAACGTGCTGATTCCGTTCCCGGGTGCCTCCGCCCGCGATGTGGAACAGATGGTGGCCTCCCCCGCGGAACAGGTGATCAGCCAGATCGCCGACGTCGAGCATGTGCTGTCGGTGGCGCGTCCGGGGATGGCCATCCTGACGGTCCAGTACAAGGTGGGCGTGCCGCGCACCGAGGCGCTGGTACGGCTGTACGACACGATCCTCTCCAATCAGGACTGGCTGCCGCGCAACCTCGGCACGCTGCAGCCGATCGTCAAGCCCAAGGGCATCGACGATGTTCCCATTGTCGCGCTCACGCTCTACGCCAGGGATGCGGCCACCGGCACGGCCGACCTCGAGCGCGTCGCCCACGCCATCGAGACCGACTTGAAGCGCGTGGCCGGCACCCGCGAGGTGCGGACGATCGGCGGCGCCCGGCGCGCGCTCAACGTCGAGCTCGATCCGGTGCGGATGGCGGCCGTCGGGATCACGGTGCGTGAAATCCGCGACGCGCTGGTGTCGGCCAACAGCGGCGCCACCGTCGGCGAGATCATCCGCGACAATCGCGCGACGCTGGTGGAGGCCGGCCCGTTCTTCCGCGACGCGCGCGATCTCGGGAACCTCATGGTGGCGGTGCGCAACGGTGCGCCGGTGTTCCTGGAGCAGGTGGCCACCATCGCTGACGGCCCCCCGCCGCCGGAGCAATACGTCTGGCACGGCGTGGCCGGTGCCGCGCTGCACGAATCCGCGGCGGTCACGCTGGCCGTCACCAAGAAGCCCGGCCAGAACGCGGTGGACGTGGCCAATGCGTTGATCGCGCGCGTGGACAATCTGCGCAATACGGTGATCCCGGCCGACGTCGGCGTCGAAGTCACGCGCAATTACGGCGCCACCGCCAACGACAAGGCATTGAAGCTGATCGAGAAGCTGGTGTTCGCAACCGCCTGCGTCGTGATCCTGGTGCTGCTGGCACTGGGCCGGCGTGAAGCGGCGATTGTCGGCGCCGCGGTGATCCTGACACTGACCACCACGCTGTTCGCGTCGTGGGCGTGGGGCTTCACGTTGAATCGCGTGTCCCTGTTCGCGCTGATCTTCTCGATCGGCATCCTGGTCGACGATGCGATCGTCGTCGTCGAGAACATCCATCGCCACCGCGATTTGGCACCCGGGCGGCCGCTGGCCGACATCATTCCGCAGGCCGTGGATGAAGTCGGCGGGCCGACGATCCTCGCCACGCTCACCGTGATTGCGGCACTGCTGCCGATGGCCTTCGTCTCCGGCCTCATGGGCCCGTACATGAGCCCCATCCCGATCAACGCCAGCATGGGCATGCTGATCTCGCTGGCGATCGCCTTCACCGTGACGCCGTGGCTGGCACGGCTCTGGCTGAAGCCCGGCGTGGCCGGCGTCGTACACGGCGGCCTGTCGCGGCGCATCGCGCCGCTGTTCGAGCGGCTCTTCGCACCGTTTCTCGACGCCGCGCGCGGCGGGCGCAATCGGCTGCGCCTGTGGCTCGGCATCGCACTGCTGATCGGCGGCTCGGTGGCGCTCCCAGCCTTCCAGCTCGTGCTGCTCAAGATGCTGCCGTTCGACAACAAGTCGGAATTCCAGGTCGTGGTGGACATGCCCGCCGGCACGCCACTCGAGGACACGGCCTCGACGCTGCGCGAGATGACGCGCTACCTCGCCACGGTGCCCGAGGTCACGCATTACCAGGCCTACGCCGGCACCGCGGCGCCGATCAATTTCAACGGGCTGGTGCGCCAGTACTACCTGCGCGCCGGCAGCGAGCTGGGCGACATCCAGGTCAATCTGGTCGACCGGTCGCAGCGCCACGACCAGAGTCACGTGATCGCCACGCGGGTGCGCCCGGCGCTCGCGAAGATCGCCGCGGCGCACGGCGCGCGGGTGAGGGTGGTGGAAGTGCCGCCGGGACCGCCGGTGCTCGCTCCCATCGTCGCCGAGATCTATGGCCCGGACGACGCGGGCCGGCAGGCGGTGGCAAAGTCCGTCGAGGGCGTATTCCTCGCAACCCCGGGTGTCGTGGACGTCGACCGCAGCGCGGTTGCGTCGGCGCCGCGCTGGACCATCGAGGTCGACCGGGCCAAGGCCACGCTGCTGGGCGTGCGCCAGGCGGAGGTGGTCGATACGCTGCGCACGGGCCTCGCCGGCGACGATGTGACCTGGCTGCGCGACGCCTCGAAGTATCCGGCGGCGGTGCGGATGCAATTGCCGGTCGCGCTGCACGGCGATCTCGAGGCGCTGCTGCAGCTGACGGTGAAGTCCGCCGCGGGTCGCAGCGTGCCGCTGCGCGAACTCGTCACGGTGGACCGCACCGGCGAGCGCGAACAGCCGCGTTATCACAAGGACCTGTTGCCGGTGGAGTTCGTGTTTGCCGACATGGCCGGCAAGGTGGACAGCCCGCTGTACGGGGTGTTCGGCATGCGCGACGCGATCGGCCAGCTCGATATGCCGGGCGGTGGAGTCTTGGGCGAATTCTTCATCCGTCAGCCGGCCGATCCGTACCGTGGCTACAGCCTCAAGTGGGACGGCGAGTGGCAGGTCACCTACGAGACGTTTCGTGACATGGGTCTCGCCTACGCCGTGGGCCTCGTGCTGATCTACCTGCTGGTCGTCGTGCAGTTCGGCTCGTACCTGACGCCGCTGATCATCATGGCGCCCATTCCATTGACGATCATCGGCGTGATGCCGGGCCATGCGCTGCTGGGCGCGCAGTTCACCGCCACGTCGATGATCGGCATGATTGCGCTTGCCGGCATCATCGTCCGCAACTCGATCCTGCTCGTCGATTTCATCAACCTGCAGGTGGAGCAGGGCGTGCCGTTCCGTGACGCCATCGTCCGCTCGGCGGTGATCCGGGCGCAGCCGATCGCGCTGACGGCCGGAGCGGCAATGCTCGGTGCCTTCTTCATCCTGGACGACCCGATCTTCAACGGCCTGGCCGTCTCACTGATCTTCGGCATCCTGGTGTCCACGCTGCTGACGCTGGTCGTCATTCCGCTGCTCTACTTCGTCGCCTATCGCCGCACGTTTGCGGCCCCACTGGAGAAAGTCTCATGACCTCATGGCAATTGGTCCGCGTGTTCGCGGGCCTGATGATCCTCGCGTCCCTCGCGTTCGGCGTGCCCGGCAGCCCGGTGTTCGTGAATGCGTGGTGGCTCGCGCTCACCGCGTTCGTCGGCGCCAACATGCTGCAAAGCGGATTCACCGGCTGGTGTCCGCTGGAAATCGTGCTGCGCAAACTGGGCGTCCGCAACGGCGCCTGAATCACTCACCAAGGAGAGTCATCATGATGAAAACAAATGTTGGCAGCATCGACCGCATCCTCCGGATCGTTGGCGGCCTCGCGTTGATCGGCTTCGCGATCGCGGGAACCATCGGGATCTGGGGCTACATCGGCATCGTGCCGCTCCTGACCGGCATCTTCCGCACCTGCCCGGCCTATACGCTGCTTGGCGTGTCGACCTGCCCGGTCGCCGCCAAGTCCTGACCGGCGCGGCAGGCGCGTGGCGGTCCGGGTTCGGTGGACCCGAATTTCCGGACCTGCCGCGTGCGGTCGCCTGCCGGCACGATTGTTGTAGGCCACGAGCCCTGCAACGCCGCAGGCAGGGTGCGGGCGGCCGACCAACGGCAGCCACTGTGGCATGTGCCTTGCAATGGTTGGGATTGGTAGACCGGTGCGATCACGGCGGGACGCGCGAAGCGACTGCAGCCGATGCGGTCGCAGGACACCGGGAGTCCGTCAACTCAACCTGGCAACGGGAAGTCCACATGCTCTATGAACCCGATACCGTCTGGGGCCGTACCGTGGACGGCGACAGCGAAGTTGCGAAGCCCACGAGCGGGTTGTCGCTGACACAGCGCAAGCTGTTGAAGCGCCTCGAGCATCCGCGCCCGTTTGCGACGTTCGCCGCCCAGAACCGGCTCCCGCCGCCGAAGCTCGAGCACGAGTTGTTGGCACTGGCCAAGCTTCGTCTTGTCGCCTATCAGCGTCCTGGATCCCCCCAGCCGCGCACGGCGCCTCTAAGCGACCCTCCGCGGTCCGCCGCGCTGCCGCCACCCGTCGCCGCGGCAGCCCGATTGCAACCTGCCGTCCGCGCCGCCAGTCCGCCGGCAAGCGCAGCGGCGACACCTGCGCCCGCCAAGGACAATGCCGTCAACGGACAGCGAAATGACGGCATCGGCAACGCGCAGCAAACGCTCTCGATCGCCATGCTGCTGCCGCTCTGCTTTGCCGCGGCCGCATTGGGTATCGCGTCCGTTCTGCTGATCCTGGGCTGACCGCCGCCGGCTGTGGCAGCGCACCGTCGGAAATCGACGGAGGCCGGCCCATGGAACCGCCGCTCATCCCGGGGCGAGCGCTCGCGCCAGCCGCTGGCCCGCGCTGACCAGGGCCAGGACGAGCGCGCCGACGACAAGTCCCACCACCGCATTGGCGACCATGGGCGCCAGTATCTCCAGCATCGGGCCGACGCCGCCGACTTTCGCGGCCGCGGTCGCGATGCCGTCCACATACGGCTGCAGCGCGTGGATGCCGTGGACGATGATGCCGCCGCCGACCAGGAACATCGCCGCGGTCCCGGCCACCGAGAGGCCCTTCATCAGCCAGGGCGCGCCCGCAAGGAGTGCGTGTCCCAGGCGGCGCTGCGCGCGGGGCCATCCGGCGTCCCCGGTGCGCCGGCTCAAGGCGATGCCCGCATCGTCGATCTTCACGATGCCGGCCACCAGCCCATACACGCCGACGGTCATGATGATCGCGATGCCGGTCAGCACGGCCACCTGGCTCGCCAGCGAGGCGGCTTCGACGATGCCCAGCGTGATGATGATGATTTCCGCCGACAGGATGAAGTCGGTGCGGATCGCGCCCTTGATCTTGTCCCGCTCGAAGGCGACGAGGTCGACCGTCGGGTCGGCGATGGCCTGCGTCAGTTTCGCGCGTTCGGCAAGGCGCGCGTCCGGCGACCGCGTGACCCGGTGCGCCAGTTTCTCGAAGCCCTCGTAGCAGAGGTACGCGCCGCCCGTCATCAGCAGTGGCGTGATGGCCCACGGCGCGACCGCGCTGATGGCCAGTGCAGCGGGCACCAGAATCGCCTTGTTGACGAAGGAGCCCCTGGCTACGGCCCATACCACCGGCAACTCGCGGTCGGCGCGCACGCCGGCCACCTGCTGCGCGTTGAGCGCGAGATCGTCGCCGAGCACACCAGCGGTCTTGGTTGCCGCCGCCTTCGTCAGCAGCGCGACGTCGTCGAGGACGCTGGCGATGTCGTCGAGCAGCAGCAGCAGGCCAGCACCAGCCATGGGTGAAACTCCTGTCGGTCGGAACGAAGGACACGGATTTCCGCGCCCCGCAGGGCACAGTATGCATGCCGAACGCGTCCGGCATCGGTCCTCGAGGCGGTTCGACAGGCGCTACGACTGGCACGCCGTGCCGGGCGTGCGGAACACCTGCCGGGTGATCGACTTCGACTGCGCGATGCCGTTGACCGTATACGCGAACGTGGCGGCATTGCCGTCGGTGAACGTCAGCGCGAGGTTGCCCACGGCGGTCAACTTTACGGCGGCCGGGTTGAAGGGTGCGGCGCTGAACGCGGGACCCGTCGTGCGATACAGCGTGCCGGCGTAGGCGCCGGGCCCGCTTGCGGGCGCCGTGGCCGAGAGCCACAACGGACTGCCGTCGATGTCGTAGGTGAACCACGTCGCGAAGATGACGTTGCTCTGCATCGTCAGGTTGATGCCCCATCCCGACTCGGAGCCCGCCGGCGCGTTCCACCACAGGTCCTGGAAATTGGTGGCATAGGCGAGGCCGGGATGCAGCGCGAAGGTGCAGGTGGGCAGCGTGCCGAACACCTGCCGCGTGATCGACTTCGACTGGGCGATGCCGTTCACCGTGTATGCAAACGTCGCATTGTCGCCATCTGTGAAGGACACCTTGGCTGTTCCCACCGGCGCGGACGTCACCGATGACGCGTTGAACGGCACGGCGCTGAACGCCGGACCGCGCGTCTGATAGAGCGTGCCGGCGTAGACATTGGGCGCGATGCGGTTGGCGGTCATCGACAGCCACCACGCCTTGCCGGTGGCATCGTACGTGTACCAGGTGGCGAAGATCACATCGCCCTGATGCGCGAAATTGATGCCCCATCCGGACTCGGTTCCCCCTGGCGCATTCCACCACAGGCCCTGGGCCTGCACGTCCGGCAGCGGCGGCCCGGCGCTGGCGGCGCGCACGGCGGCTCCGGCGTCGAGCATGCCCGCGCCGCAGGTGGACGTGGTGCACACGCATTCGAATTGATCGACCGGCGCGCCGGCGGCGTCGTAGCGCGGCAGCGTGCATTGCGCCACGGGCGTGGCGCTGTCGGCGCTAACCGTGGGGAAGGGACGGGCGGTGGCGCGCAGGATCTCCTTCAAGGCCGCAGGCGACAACGACGGCTGCACGGCCAGCATCAGCGCTGCCGTGCCTGCCACAAGTGGCGCCGAGAAGCTGGTACCGAGCGACGGTTTGAAACTGTCCGTGTAGGTGGAGTCCACCGGTATGGTCGACCCCGTGTTGGAGGTGGTGAGGATCGGATAGAGGCAGGGCGTGCCGGCGGCGGTGTTGACGCAATTGCCGCCCGGAGCGCTGAGGGCGATCTCGGGTCCGAGGTCGGAAAAGCCCACCTTGGTGCCGACATGGCGCAATGCGGCCACCGCAATCACGCCACTGCAATTGGCGGGCTCGCTGACCGCGTGGCCCGACGAATTGCCGGCGGAAGCGATCACGCTGGTGCCCGCGGCAACGATCTCCCTGATCGCGTCCTCGTAGTCGAAGGAGCACGTGCCCTCGCCACCGAGGCTCATGTTGATGACCTGGGCCCGGTCGGGATTGACGGGCACGCCGGGCACCACGAGGCCCGCAGCCCAGCGCATGCCCGCGATGATGTCGGAGGTCATGCCTTCACCGCACTTGCCCAGCACGCGCACCGGCAGGATGCGTACGGTGCGGCCCACGCTGGCCATGCCGACGCCGTTATTGGTAAGCGCGCCGATGAGTCCTGCCGTCTGGGTGCCGTGCCAGGAACTGTCTTCGGCCGCCTCCGTGCAGCGGTAGAGCGGGCTGCCGACCTTGGCCAGTTCGGCCGCCGTTACCCAGTCGCCCGGATCGGACGGATCGCCATCGCGGCCATCGCCGTCGTTGCCACGCGTGAGGTCGGCCACCATGTCGTAGCCGGCGAGCAGATTGCCGCCTGCCCCCACGGCGCGCAGGTCGGGATGCTCGAAGCGAATGCCGGTGTCGAGAACGGCAACCACCACCGCGGGCGAACCCGTGGTCACGGCCCATGCGGGCTCGACGTCGATGCCGGACCTGGCATTGCCTTCGGGCGCGCGCAGGTACCACTGCCCGGCAGCGGGGCCGCTGCCCGGAATGCCGGTGCCATAGCGTGGATCGTTGGGCGCATCGGTGCGGCGCTGGATGCGGTCGCGCACCGCGAATTCGACGTCGGGCTGCTGCGCAAGTCGCGCCACCAGCGAGGCGATGGCGATGTTGTCACCGACGATCACCTGCGCGCGCTCCGAGATGGCGGCGCCGCCGCGCAACGTGAGGCCAAGGCGCCGACCGAGCGCGCGCGCGCGCCCGTCGGTGTCGGCCGCATCGGCGCCGCCCGCAGCCAGCAGTGGCGAATCCGTCCGGAACTTGACGATCACCTGCGCGGTATCGCCATCGGCGCCGCCGACCGTGGCGCGTGCGAACGCGGTCGGCGCCGTCGCCGTCAAGATCGCCCCGCACAGGGCGATCATCGTGGTGCGAAACAACTTCATTGCCTGACCCATCGTGACCGGAACGGGAGTGTAGACCATCGCCCACCCCGGAAATTCCCCCAAGCTACGAGGGTGCGCACATGATCGTCTGGTCGGGGCCATAGCCCTCGGCGATCCACCCGGCCGCCTGCATCTGCTGGCGCAGCGTGGCGCTGGTCATGTACCGGTGGTTCGAGTCCACGCGCGCATTCCACACGCGATAGACGGCAATCGTGCCGGCGGCACAGACCCCCGAAACGGGATCGGGCAGGCCGGTGTAGAACACGGCCGGCGACTCGAAGGTGAACGAGGGAAACGTTGCCCGCACCTGCGCGCATTCGGCCGGCGACGCCGAATAGAAGTGCGAGTCGCCGTTGGCCGGCGGCAGGTAGAAGCGGCACACCGGGCTGAACGCCGCCGCCACCGCGGCGCGGGCATTGAAGGCGAACCCGGTGCGCGTCCAGCCGGAATGCACGCCGCGGTCGAGATCATCGATCTCGGCGGGCGCGGCGGACATGAAGTAATGGTCGCGTGCCGCATGGTAGAACTCGACCACCGCGACGGTGGCCGGCGCCGCGACGAACGTGCCGAGGTAGGCCGCGATGTCCTGCAGGTTGGCCGGCGTCAGCGCCGTGGTGATGAACCCCATCTGCGACGGATCGGCGAGCGCGGCGGCGGTGATGCGCGCCGGATCGTTGGCCGCCGACATGATGCGGTTGAACGGGGCAATCGCGGTGCTGGGGTCGACCGAATGGCAGACCTGGCACCACGTCTTGTAGAGCGACTTGCCCGCTGTCGCATTCTGCGCAGACGCAATTTCCGGCCCGCCGAGCAGCATTGCCATGGCAACCCACGCGAGCAGGCGCGCGCGCGCGCCGTGGCAGGCTGGCGCCGATCGGCGGGGTGGAATCACAGCATGAAGCCCAGGTCGCTTTGCCCGAAGGCGGCAAGGTTGGGAAACACGGTGGCCAGGTCCGCGGCCGGCACGCCGAACCACCGCGCCAGCGTTGCGCCGTACTGATCGACGGCCGTGGTCGGAATCCAGCGACCGCGGTTCTCGGCATCGCTGGGGCCGCCCAGCGCCAGCGTCGGATACTGGCCGTACATGTCGCCGCCCTTGACGGCGTCGCCCATGACGAAGTGATGATTGCCCCACGCGTGATCGGTGCCGGCGCCGGAGGCGGGCTGGAACGTGCGTCCGAAGTCCGACAGCGTGTAGGTGGTCACGGCTCCCGCCACGCCCAATGCCACCGTCGCGTCGTAGAAGGCCTTCAGCGCCGGCGAAAGTTGCGCCAGCAGGTTGGCCTGCGTGGGGCCCTGGTTGCTGTGCGTGTCGAAGTTGCCGAGGCCCACGAAGAAGATCTGGCGCCGGGCGCCCGTAACGGCGCGGGCCTCGATCGTCTTGGCCACCTGGTACAGCGCCTTGCCGGTGGTGTTGTTCGCGTCCAGCGCGGCAAAGATCGGCGCCACGCTGGAGGTGGTGCTGGCGAGGATCGGGCTCATCGTGGTGGACAACTGGAGGGCCTGGCTGCCGATCGCGTTGGCGGCATTCACGAACTGATTGCCCGAACTGCTGCCGAGGAACTGCTTCAGGGCGGCAAGGCGCGCGTTGCTGGCCACGCTGTTGTTGTAGCCGGACAGCGCAAACGAACCCGTGACGGGAATGGACAGCGGCGCGGTGGCCTTGCCGGTGGCGAACAGTACCGAGCCACCGAGCGAGGTCACCACGGGAAAGCCGCTGGCAGCATTGAAGCCCGCCATCCGGTCGGCGATGCGGCCACCCCAGCCAGTGCCGGTCACCGTGTTGGAGATCGAACTCTGCCATTGCGCCTGCTGGTCGGAGTGCGAGTAGAGCGACAGCGGCACCTGCTTCGCCTGGTATTGCGTCTTGCTCGTCGGGGCCACCAGCGTGCCGACGTTGGCGAGGATCGCGAGCTTGCGCTGCGTGAACAGCGACTGGAGTTCCGGCAGGCTGGGATGCAGGCCGTAGGGCGTCGGCGCGCTGACCGGCTGGATCGGCAGCAACTGGTTCTGTGCAATCTGGATGCCGGAGGCGGAGGTGCGCACGGCAG
>JANNYI010000067.1:0-7734 GCA_031410015.1 Betaproteobacteria bacterium
CGACGCCATCGCGGCCGCCGAGCCGATGGCGCCCGCCTCGTCGAGTTGCAGGATCGAGATGGCCGCCAGCGTGGTCTTCGGCGAATAGAGGAAGACAACGGCCGAGATCGTGGTCATCGCGTTGACGAAGAAATAGCGGCCGATATCAAGCGCCGTGGGCAGGCACACCGGCACGGTCACCCGCCAGAACGTCTTGTAGAACGGGACCTGCAGCGATGCCGATACCGACTCGAACTCGCCGTCGAGCTGGTTCAATGCAGTCATCGCGGTGAGGTGCGACGACGAGTAGAAGTGGATCACCGTGCAGACCACGAGGATGGTCATCGTGCCATACAGCCAATGCAGCGGATTGGCCGGATTGTTGAAGAACAGGATGTAGCCGATACCGAGCACCAGCCCGGGCACCGCCATCGGCAACAGCGCCTGGAAACGGATCACGGGCCGCAGCCAGTCGGCGCCTTTCGTCTTTTCGACCCAGTACGCGCCGGCAAAGGTGATCGCCGCGCCCAGCACCGCGCACCATGTCGCCAGCACGAGACTGTTGCGGTACGCGTTCTCCACGCCCGCCTCCTCGAAGCCGAACGTGTAGTGCGCCAGCGTGAGCGAGAGGTTGTACGGCCAGAACTTGACGAACGACCCGAACACGGCCATGCCGGTGACGACCAGCATCGCCGTCGAGACGAGCAACACGTAGGCGAACAACACCCGATCGCGCAACGGCGACGGTCGCGGCGCATAGGGCACGCTGCGCGCGGTCAGCAGTGCCTTCTGCTTGCGCCGGACCTGGCGGTCGACGAGGAACGCCACCACGGCCGGCAGCAGCAGCACGAGTCCGACGACGGCGCCCATCTGGAAATTCTGCTGGCCGATGACCTGCTTGTAGATGTCGATGGCCAGCACCGGGTAGTTGCCGCCGATCACCTTCGGCACGCCGAATTCGGATACCGCCATCGTGAACACGACCATGGCCGCCGAGATCAGTCCGTACTTGGCGCCGGGCAGCGTGATCGTGATGAATCGGCGCCACGGCCGGGTACCGAGCGCATCGGCGGCTTCGTAGAGCCGGGCGTCAGACAGCGCGAGCGCCGCCAGCAGGATCATCACCGCATGCGGAAACGACGCAAAGCTCATCGCCAGCACGATGCCGGGCAGGCCGTAGATCGTGGCGAGTCCGAACCACCCCAGCACGAACTTCAGCGCACCCTGGTTGCCGAACAGGTAGATGAACGAGAGCGCCGCCAGCAGCGAAGGGGCGAGGATGGGGATCAGCGCAATGCTGCGCCACACGCCCTTCCCCGGAATGCAGCTGCGCTGAATCGCGTAGGCGAACACGAAGGCCAGCGGAATCGTCACCAGCGTGGTCAGGAAGGCGAACACCAGCGTGTTGCCGGTGGAGCGCGCGAGCGCGGGTGTCTGCACGTATTGCACGAAATTGGCCAGGCCGACGAACATGCCGGCCTTGTCCTCGAAGCTGCGGATGAGCAGCGTGGCCAGCGGCAGCGTCAGGAACACGAGCAATCCGGCCGCCAGCAGCCAGAGGCCGCCATGGACGGCCAGGCTCTCCCGCAGTATCGCGCCGGTGGCGCGCGCCCGGCCGGCCACCATTGCGGATCCCGTGCCCACCGTGGTCATCGCACCGTCGATTCGGCGAATACGCGCACGCGATCGACGCGCAGCGCGAAGTCGAGTTCGGCACCCGCGCGGATGTCGAGATCATGCAGCTGGTTGAGCGACATCGACACCAGCATCGGCTGTCCGAGCGCGGGGCAATCGAGCGAGGCCAGGCAAACGGTGCCAAGGTACTCGATGTGGCGCACATGCCCGCGCAGCCGGTTGGGCATCTGCGCCAGGTTCCCCTCGATGTGGCGATCCTCGGGCCGCAGGTAGATGCGCACAGGATCGCCGGAGGCGAAGCCGTCGACGCCCAGGTCAAGCGTCACGTCGCCGACCCGATAGCGTCCACCGCCGGCGCTGGTGCCTTTCAGCACGCTGACCTTGCCCAGGAAGTCGGCGACAAAGGGTGTGGCCGGACGTTCGTAGACGTCCTGCGGCGTGCCCACCTGCTCGATTGCACCGTGGCGCATCACCACCACGCGGTCCGACATCGACAGCGCCTCCTCCTGGTCGTGCGTCACCATCACCGTGGTGACCTTGAGGCGCTGCTGCAACGCGCGGATTTCGCCGCGCAGCCGCTCGCGCACCTTGGCGTCCAGCGCGGACAGCGGTTCGTCGAGCAGCAGCAGCGATGGCGACGTCGCCAGTGCCCGCGCCAGTGCGATCCGCTGCTGCTGGCCGCCTGACAATTGTCCCGGGTATTTGGGGCCGGCATCGGGCAGGCCCACCAACGCCAGCAATTCGTTCACCCTCGCCGCGACCTCGGCACGCGGCCGCCGCCGGTTCACGAGGCCATACGCGACATTGGCGGCGATCGTCAGATTGGGAAAGAGCGCATAGGACTGGAACACGATGCCGTAGTCCCGCGCCGCCGGCTTGGCATGCGACACGTCGCGCCCGTTCTGGATCACCCGGCCGCTGGTCTGCACCTCCAGTCCGGCGATGATCCGCAGCAGCGTGGTCTTGCCGCATCCGGACGGACCGACGAAGCAGACCATTTCGCCCGGCGTGATGGCGAGGTCGATCGACTGCAGGGCGACAAAGCTGCCGAAGGCCTTGTGCACGGCCTCGATGCGCAGCGCATCCGGTACGGGAGAATCGGCCATCGTGGTCCTTGCAAACGCAACGGGTCAGCGCGGACGGCAGCAGTCACCGCCGGCTGACCCGGAACCGCGCGCCGTCGGCGCGCGGGAAGCGTGGTTTACTTGGGTGCGGCCTTCGACTCGTAGCGCTTGCTCCACTCGGCGAGGATCTTGTCGCGATTCTTCGCGGCCCAGGCAAAGTCGTTCTTCGCGAGGCGGCTGGCATAATCGGCCGGCACGTTGGGCAGCGGCTTCGACAGCGACGGCACTGCGACGATCGCAAAGTTGTTGGCGTACAACGCCATGGCAGCGTCGGAAATCGCCCAGTCCTCGAGCTTCTTGGCCGCATCGAGCTTGGTCGTGGTTTTCACGATGCCAATCGCCTCGAGGTCCCAGCCTAAGCCTTCCTTGGGGAACACGAGGTCGATCGGGGCGCCGCGTGCCTTCTCGCGGTTGGCGCGGTACTCGAACGAGATGCCCACGACGAATTCACCCGCCGCAGCGGCGGCGCACGGACGCGAGCCCGAGTGCATGTACTGCGCGATGTTCTCGTGCAGCCCATCCATGAACTTCCAGCCTTCGGCTTCGCCGAACATCTGCAGCCACGCGGTCACGTCGAAGTAGCCGGTGCCCGACGACGCCGGATGCGGCATCACGACCTGGCCCTTGTAGATCGGCTTCGTCAGATCCTTCCAGGTTTCGGGCTTCGGAATGCCACGCTTGGCGGCCTCGACGGTGTTGAAGCAGATGGTGGCGCCCCAGACATCCATCCCGACCCACGTCGGCGGGTTCTTCGGATCGCGGTATTCCGGCGCGATGCGCGCCAACCCGGCGGGCGCATAGGGCAGCAACATGCCTTCCTGCTCGAAGATCGCGAGGCTCGTGGCCGCCACGCCCATGATCACGTCGGCTTTCGGCGCCGCCTTTTCGGCCATGATCTTGGCGGTGATGATGCCGGTGGAGTCGCGCACCCACGTCAGCTCGATGTCGGGGTGCACCTTGTTGAAGCCTTCCTGATAGGCTTTCAGCTGATCCGTTTCCAGCGCCGTGTACACGGTGAGCTGCGTCTTCTGGGCGATGGCGCCGCCGCTGGCGGCGAGTGCCGCGGCCAGCGCGACCGACGACAACCAACGCATTCCTGTGGTGACTTTCATTGTTGCTGCTCCCTTGTTGATCAGGTTGAACTGGAGATGCGGAGGCTTCCTGCCGCTGGCGGCAAACGGTGATCCTACGCGCGGGGGATGCTGCAACGCAATGGCCGCGCTTGGTCATTTTGCTGCACAAGCGTAGACTTTGCCTATTGCAATTTGTTGACAATCTGCACTTTTCGCAACGGCGAGGCCCAAGACACCCTGAATGCAGACCCTGCTCAACCTGCTGGCCGGCGTTTCGCTCCTGGTCTGGGGCACGCACATCATCCGCACCGGCATCCTGCGCCTCTACGGGGGCGACCTGCGGCGCGTGCTGCGCCGGAGCGTGGCCCACCGCGGCACGGCCTTCGCCGCCGGACTGGGGGTCACCGGCCTCATCCAGAGCAGCACCGCCACGGCGCTGATCGTCGCCGCCTTCGCGGGCCAGGGCCTCATCGGGACGGCGCCCGCGCTTGCGGTGATGCTGGGCGCCGACGTCGGCACGGCCGTCGTGACGCTGGTGCTCTCCTTCGACCTGTCGTGGCTTGCCCCGCTGCTGATCTTCGTCGGCGTGACGATGTTCCTCACCCGGCAGGCCACCTCGGTCGGTCGCTTCGGCCGGATCCTGATCGGGCTCGGCCTCATTATTTTCGCGCTGCAATGGATCGGGCTTGCCGCGAGGCCTTTGGTGCAGGCCGCCGGTGTCAAGGTGATCTTTGCCTCGCTGACCGGCGACGTGCTGCTCGACATGATGGTGGCCGCGTTCTTCACCATCCTCTGCTATTCGAGTCTCGCGGTGGTGCTGCTGGTGGCGACCCTGGCGTCATTGGGCGTGATCGCATCGCCGGTGGCGCTGGGCCTGGTGCTCGGCGCCAACCTCGGCAGCGGCCTCCTGGGCATGCTGTCGACGCTGCGCTCCCCGCCGGAAGCGCGCCGGGTCACGCTCGGCAATTTCGTGTTCAAACTTTGCGGCTGCGTGCTGGCGATCCCGCTCCTCCCCACGATCGACGGGCTGATCGACCAGCTGCAACTCGATCCTGCCCGCGAGGTCGTGCTGTTCCACCTCGGCTTCAACGTGGCGCTCGCCCTGCTGTTCATCTTCTGGACCGAAAGGATCGCCCGCTTCGCCGAACGCCTGCTGCCTGACAAATCCGTCGCCGAGGATCCGGCCCGGCCCCGCCACCTCGATGCATCCGCGCTGACCACGCCCACGCTTGCCATTGCCAACGCGGCGCGCGAGGCGATCCGCATCGGCGACACGATCGACGACATGCTGAACGGCATGCTCGTGGTGCTGAAGACCAACGATCGCGCGCTGGCCGAACGGCTGCGCCAGAAGGACGACGTCGTCGACGCGCTGTACACGGCGGTGAAGCTCTACCTCACGCAGATCTCGCGCGAGGCGCTGGATGACAAGGAAGGCCGGCGCTGGACCGACATCGTCTCCTTCACGATCAATCTCGAGCAGGTGGGCGACATCATCGAGCGGGTGCTGACCGATATCGAGGAGAAGAAGATCGAGAAGCGCCGCAATTTCTCCGAAGCCGGCATGGCCGAGATCTGCGATCTGCATGCGCGCCTTGTCGCCAACCTGCGCCTCGGCATGACGGTGTTCCTGCATGGCGACTTGAAGAGCGCGCAACAGCTGCTGGAGCAGAAGGTGCTGTTCCGCGATCTCGAACGCGCCTATGCCAATTCGCACCTTGCCCGCCTGTCCGGAAACACCCTCGAGAGCATCGAGACCTCGTCGCTGCATCTCGACCTCATTTCGGACCTCAAGCGCATCAACTCGCACCTCTGCTCGATCGCCTATCCGATCCTCGAGGAGGCCGGCGTGCTCGCGCATACGCGGCTCAAGGCGGCTCCGCCGCCGCCGGACGACGATCCGGTGTTGAGTGCCGCCGCCCTCCCGCGCAGCCAATGGGGCAAGCGCAAGCCGCGCCCGGCCTGATCACCCCCCCCCGCCTTGGAGATTTCACTGGACGTCACGCTCGCGGTCCTGGCCGCGGGGCTGATGCACGCGACCTGGAATGCGCTGGTCAAGTCCTCCGACGGCGGCGATCCGCTGCTCGACACCGCCACCATCGTCGCCGGATCCACCTTCTTCGCGCTGCTCGCGCTGCCGTTCGTGCCACTGCCCGTGGCGGCCGCGTGGCCCATTCTGGCGATCTCGGTATGCATTCACTTCGCGTACTACCTGACGCTCGCGCAGGCCTACCGCACCGGCGACCTGTCCTTTGCCTATCCCCTGATGCGGGGCACGGCGCCGCTGCTGGTGACGGTGCTGGGCGCGCTGTTCCTCCGCGAACTGCCGTCGCTGCAGGTCACGGCCGGGATCGTGCTCATTTCCGCCGGCATCGTCGGGATTGCGTTCGCCGCGCGGCACCGGCACCCGCGCGCCGCCGTCGCATGGGCGCTCGCCAATGCCGCGATCATTGCCGTCTATACGCTGATCGACGGGGCCGGCGCGCGCGCGTCCGGCAATGCGTTGTCGTACGTGGCGTGGATGACCTTCGTCGAGGGCGTGCTCTTCCTCGCCTGGCTCGTGGCGCGGCAGCGCCGGGCCACGATCCGCTACGTGGCATTGCGCTGGCGGCGCGGCGCGATCGGCGGCTTCTTCAGCGTGGCGGCCTACGCCATCGTCCTGTGGGCCATGACCCGCGCGCCGGTGGCGGCGATTTCGGCGCTGCGCGAAACATCGGTGCTCTTCGCCGCCATCATCGGCGCCGTGGTGCTGAAGGAGCGCTTCGGCTACGCTCGCATTATCGGCACGCTGCTGGTCGTGGCCGGCGTGGTGGCCATCAAACTCTGACCCTTTCGACCCTTCGAGGTTTGCCCTTCCCCATGAGCCCAATTCCCACCCAGGCCGCGGTGGTGATCGTCGGTGGCGGCATTGCCGGCGCATCCACCGCCTATCACCTCGCCAAGTTCGGGGTCGCCGATGTCCTGCTGCTGGAACAGGGCACCCTGACCTGCGGCACGACCTGGCACGCCGCGGGCCTCGTCGGCCAGACCCGGGCCACGCGTAACGCCACCCGCATGAGCCAGTACGGCATCGAGCTTTACGCCTCGCTCGAGGCCGAGACGGGACTCGCCACCGGATGGAAGGCCTGCGGCAGCCTCAACGTCGCCAAGACGCCGGAGCGGCTGCAGTCGATGCGGCGGCAGATGGCGCGCGCGAAGAGCTTCGGCATCGACTTCGAATTCGTGTCGCCCGCGGAGGCCGGACGCATCGCGCCGATCCTGCGCACCGACGACTTGGCCGGCGCCGTGCACATTCCCGGCGACGGCAAGGTCAATCCCACCGACCTCACGCAGTCGCTGGCCAAGGGCGCGCGGATGCGCGGCGCGCGCATCGTCGAGCACGTCAAGGTCACGGCGGTGGAGACGGCCGGCGGCCGCGTCGTCGCGGTCCGCTGGAAAACCGCGGACGACGAGGGCCGCATCGAGTGTGCCACGCTCGTCAATTGCGCCGGGCAGTGGGCGCGCGAATTCGGCGCCCGCAGCGGCGTCAACGTGCCGCTCTACGCGGCCGAGCACTTCTACGTCGTCACCAAGCCCATTCCCGGCATCACGCCGGCATTGCCGGTCATTCGCGATCCCGACGGGTTCATCTACTACAAGGAAGAAGTGGGCGGATTGGTGATGGGCGGCTTCGAACCCGCGGCCAAGCCGTGGAATGTGTCGCCCATTCCCGAGCCATTCGAGTTCCAGCTGCTGGCCGAGGACTGGGACCAGTTCGAGCCGCTGATGACCAACGCCATCCACCGCACGCCGTGCCTGGAAACGGCGCAGATCAAGATGCTCCTGAACGGACCGGAGAGCTTCACGCCCGACGGCAACTTCATCCTCGGCGAAGCGCCGGAGGTGCGCGGATATTTCGTGTGCGCCGGTTTCAACTCCGCGGG
>JANNYI010000068.1:0-20047 GCA_031410015.1 Betaproteobacteria bacterium
GGCGATCGCCACGCTCGAACTGCTCGAGCGCCTGGGCGTCACCGTCCTGTACCCGCTGGACCAGACGTGCTGCGGCCAGCCGATGGCCAACAGCGGCTGCCAGGACGATGCGGCGGCCACCGAGGCGCTGTTCGTGCGCAATTTCTCGGGCTACGACTACATCGTCACGCCGTCGGGCAGTTGCACGCACCATGTCCGCGAGAATTTCACCGCAATCCCGCAGACCGCGGAGGTGCGCGCGGTAAGGCAGCGCACGTTCGAGCTGGTCGAGTTCCTGCACGACGTGCTCAAGGTCCGCGAGTTTCCCTGGGCCGAGTTCCCGCACACGGTGGGCCTGCACAACGGCTGCGCCTCGCTGCGGGCGCTGCGGCTTGCCAGCATGTCCGAGATCAGCGAGCGGCCGTTCTCGAAGCCGATGGACCTCCTCGCCGCCGTCAGGGGCATCCGGTTCGTCACGCCGCAGCGGCCCGACGAATGCTGCGGCTTCGGGGGGACGTTCTCCGTGTTCGAGGAGCCGGTGTCCGCCAAGATGGGCTACGACAAGGTTGCCGATCACCAGGACGCCGGCGCCGAATACATCGTCTCGGGCGACATGTCGTGCCTCATGCACCAGAAAGGATGCGCGGAGCGGATGAACTCGCCGGTGAAGTTCATCCACATCGCGCAGATCCTGAACGGAGCGAAGGCATGAAGCGCATCGACCACGCCGAGGGCTCGTCGCACTTCATCAAGGCGAAGGACCACCTCGACTTCCACGACAAGCGGCTGTGGGACCTGCGCAAGAAGCGCGATCGCGAGAGCGAGCACCTGCCGGAATGGGAAGAGCTGCGGCAACTGGCGTCACAGATCAAGGAACACACGCTGACGCACCTCGCCGCCTATCTCGAGGAATTCGAGCGCAACGCGACGCTCAACGGCGTGCAGGTGCATTGGGCCCGCGACGCGGCCGAACACAACCAGATCGTGTTCGACATCATGCGCACGCGCAATGCGCGCTCGCTGGTCAAGGCCAAGTCGATGCTGACCGACGAGTGCGACATGCGGCCGTTCCTCGAGAACCGGGGCATCGAGGTGATGGAGACCGACCTCGGCGAGCGGATCCAGCAACTCGACGACGAGCCTCCCAGCCACATCGTGGTGCCGGCGGTCCACAAGCTCAGGACCGATGTGGCGCGCGTGTTCGCCGCAACGATCGGCACCGATGCGAAGAACAGCGACGTGCACTACCTGGCCGAAAGCCAGCGCCAGCACACGCGCCCCTACTTCCTCAACGCCGACGCGGGCATGACCGGCGCCAACTTCGCGGTCGCGGAAACCGGCGCCGTGGTCGTGTGCACCAACGAGGGCAACGCCGATCTCTCCGTGCACCTGCCCAGGCTGTACATCGCTTCCATCGGCATCGAGAAGGTGATTCCACGCACCGAGCACCTGGGCGTGTTCGTGCGGATGCTGTCGCGCAGCGCGCTGGGTTCGCCGATCACCCAGCTCACATCGCACTTCCGGCGGCCACGCAAGGGCACGGAGATGCACATCGTCCTGGTGGACAACGGCCGCGCCGAGCGGCTGGGCATGGCCGACTTCTGGTACTCGCTGAAGTGCATCCGCTGCGGGGCCTGCATGAACACGTGCCCGGTGTATCGCCGCAGCGGCGGCTTGTCCTACGGGGCCACCTACTCCGGGCCGATCGGCGTGATCATCGATCCGACGTTCAACCTGCGCAAGTACAGCGCGCTGCCCTTTGCCTCGACGCTGAACGGCAGCTGTACCAGCGTCTGCCCGGTGCGGATCAACATCCACGAGCAGATCTATAAATGGCGACAGATCATCGCGGAGCGCCACCAGCTGCCCTTCGTCAAGCAGGAAGCCATGAAGGTGGCCGGCAAGCTGATGAGCAATCCGAAGCTCTATCGGGCGGCGGTCGAAGGCGCAGGCGCCGGCATCGAGCACCTGCCGCGCTTCATGATGTACAGCCGCTTCAACGCCTGGGGCCGCCAGCGCGAAGTGCCCGCCGCGCCGCCGTTCACCTTCCGCCAGTGGTATCTCAGGAACAGGGGCAAGCCATGAGCAGCCGCGACGACATCCTGGAGCGCGTGCGCGCGAACCAGCCGGCGCCGGTCCCGTTGCCCGAGGTGCCCGTGTTCGCCGTGCCGCGCGGCGCGCTGCGCGAGCGCTTCAAGGTCGCGGCGACCCGCATGGGCGGCAAGTTCGTCGATGCCCCCGCCGACGGGGACTTCGACGCGTTGGTCCGCCGCCTGTTCCCGGACGCCCGCGTGGTGTGTTCCGCCGTGCCGGAGGTCAAGGGCAATCGCGTGCTGGCGGAGGTGCGCCGTCCGGCCGAACTGGACGACGTCGACGTGGCAGTGGTGCGCGCGGTGTTCGGCGTCGCCGAGACGGGCTCGGTGTGGCTCACCGAGAACGAGTTCAAGGTCAATGCGCTGGGATTCCTGGCGCAACACCTCGTCGTGCTGCTGGACCCGGCCGACCTCGTGGGCAACCTCCATGATGCCTATGCCCGGAAAGACCAGTTCGACGCGCGCTACGGCGTGCTGATGACGGGGCCGTCGGCCACGGCGGACATCGAGGGCGTGCTGATCCACGGAGCCCAGGGCATCCGCACCCTGACGATCGTGGCCGTGGCGCCCGTCCCGGCATGAAGGTGCCGGGACGGCGCGCCGCGCCCGCCGCGATCAATACCTGCCGTGCTGCTTGTAGATGTAGTTGGCAAGCTCCACCGACTGCATCGACAGCCGCCGCTGGATCTGATGCACGGTACGGATGATCGCCCGCATCACGCGATAGACGATTTCCGGCTGGACGGCCAGCAGCGACTCGAGCTTCTCGCGCTCGAGTCCGAACACGCGCGTGGGGCTCGTCGCCACCAGTGCCGCGTAGTGGGGTGAGCCGTCGATGAAGCCGAGTTCGCCGACGAGATCACCGGCGCCCAGCGAGACCAGCGTGACCTCGTCGTCCCGGCCAACATTGCGGATCACGCCGAGCACGCCGCTGACGATCACGTACAGGTGGTTGTCCGCGGCGCCCTCCTGCACCAGCACCGTGCCAGGCGCCAGGTCGCGAAACGTGACGATGCCGGACAGCGTCCGGGCCTGCTCGTCGGACAGCTCGGATCCCAGGCGGGAGGTACGCAGTGCATCGAAATCGGCCTGACCATTCATGATGACGCTCCATCGTTGGGTGAATCGCCGCCCGCAGGCGGCGGCGTACTGGCCACCAGGGTCCGGTCGGCGCGCACCACGAACGCATCGATCATGGTGCGGGCGATACCGTCGAACACCGGCGCCGCAAACCGGCCCACCAGCTGGTGGTCGAACTCGTAATGCAAAGAGAACTCGACCTTGCACGCGCCGGGCGCCAGTTCGAGCAACCGCCACTCGCCTTCGAAGGCGCGGACCGGGCCGTTTTCAAGGTGGATGGCCATCCAGTGCGGTCGGCGCTTGGGATTGCGGGTGGTGAAGCTGAAGGCGACGCCACGATACTTGACTGCGATGCGCGCCACCACCACCGACTCGTCACGCTCGATGATCGTCGCCCCGGTGCACCAGGGCAGGAAAGCGCCATAGTGCTCGGCGGCTTCGATCAGGTCGAACATGTCCGCTGCGGAATGTTCGACCAGCGCCGACTTGCGCACGTCCACACGCACTCCCCCGGATTCGCCTGCAGCAAGTATAGCGGCCCGCAGGCCAACCGAAAGCGGGCCTCATGCGTTAACATCTCGGCCGCCACGTCCTTTTCGCGCCGGCATCAGACCAACCATTCAACGCTATGGAGACGCAGCCATGAAACCGACCCTTCTGACCAGCCTGATCATCGCAGCGACCCTTGGCCTTGCCGCCGCCGGCCCCGCTGCCGCCCAGGAAGCCCTCGCCAAGAGCGCCGGCTGCCTCAACTGCCACGCCGTCGACACCAAGAAAATAGGACCGTCGCTGAAGGACATCGCCGCCAAGTACAAGGGCAAGGCCGATGCCGAAGCCACGCTCACCGCCAAGCTCGCCGCCGGCAAGGAACACCCCGCCGTCAAGGCCAGTCCCGACGACGTGAAGTCCCTCGTCAAGTGGATTCTCGCGATGTAGTCGAAGCGGCACCTGCGCAATGCAGTGCGAAAGGGCCGGCTTCACGCCGGCCCTTTTGCTTGGGCATGCCCCGGCGATCGCTTGATCGAAGTCAAAGCCGCGCGCCGTCCCATCCGTCATGATCCCACCGGAACTGTGGCATTTCGCCGCAGGCGCAAACACCAAGGCGGCGGGGTCCGGGCATGAACGAAAGGCGTCGATGCAACGTACTGGTCGTCGATGACGACGATGCCTACTGCGGCGACATCGCGCGCGCACTGGCCAATCGCCGCTTCTTCATCACGAGCGCCGACACGATCAGTGCCGCGCTGGCGCAGGCCGACCGAAGTCCGCCGGATTTCGTGCTGCTCGAGTTGAAGATCGCCGGCGAGTCGGGGCTGAAGCTCGTCGCGTCGCTGCACAAGCGCCACCCCGACGCGCGCATCGTCGTCCTCACGGGTTACGGCAGCATTGCAACGGCCATCGACGCCATCAAGCTCGGCGCGGTGTACTACCTGTGCAAGCCGGCCACCGGCGACGAAATCGTCGCCGCGTTCCATCATGAAGCCGGCAATCCCGTGGTGCCGCTCACCGTCCGTCCGATGTCGCTCAAGCGGATGGAATGGGAGCAGTTGACGCGGGTGCTGCGCGCCCACAACGACAACATCTCCGGGGCCGCGCGCGCGTTGTCGATGCACCGGCGCACGCTGCAGCGCAAGCTGGCCAAGCACCCGGTCAGGCGCTGACCCCGGGTTACTCGTCGGGCGCTACGTGGCCCACGCCCTTGTGGCAGTCAATGCAGGTGCCCGAGCCGTCCAGGACCTGCTTGTGCATCGGCTGGGCGAATTCCTTTTGCTTGGCGAGGACTTCAGGCGTGAACTTGTGGCAGGTCCGGCAGTTCGCGGAGTTGGTCTCCTTGAATTCGGACCAGACCACCTTGGCCATGCGCAGGCGCTCTTTCTTGAATTTTTCCTCGGTCGAGATGACGCCGCGCGCCTCGCCGATCGCATCCTTGATCCCCGCCTTGGCCTTGTAGAACAGCAATTGGGGATATTGGTGCGGAATGTGGCAGTCGTGACATCCGGCCACCACCCCAAGGCGATTGGCGCCGTGCGCGCTGACCTTGTGTTCCTTGGCCACCCATTGCATCGAATGGCAAGCGCCGCCGCAGAACTCGTCGGTGCCGGTCGCGGCCACCATCACCTGCGTCCCGATCGTGGCACCCGCGCCCACCACCAGACCGAGCAGCACCAGGGCCAGCACCGACCACCGCGCGCTGGGCGTGGAAAGCGTACGCCAGAGGCGGGACAGGAAACCCGGTCGGGACGTGCCACGATCTTCGTTTTTCACAGCGATTGCTCCTTGGTTGCAATGTCGTCCGGCCGCCCGGCACCGGCGCGCGGTGCAGGCGGCACGCAATGCCCGAAGCGTAACGGTACCGCAGGACCACGCCAAGACCCTTGATGCAGGTCAATCGGAAATCGGGCGCGCGGTCTTACTGGTCGCGTGCGTGTTGACTGCCATCAACGGGCGCCCGCCCCGTTGCGGCTAGCATATCGGCGACCCTGCGATCGCGTCGCAAGGCTGCCCGGCGCAGAGTGCGCAGACGTTCACCCCGAAACCATGGCAAACCCCGCGCCAACCGCCGCATCGGCCGGCACCCTGATGCCCGGCACCGGCGACCACGACCGCCTCGTCGCGGCGCTTGCCGATCCCTCGCTGCATGGACCGGACTGCGCTGGCGTCGCGTTGCTTGAAACGCACATCTCCAGCGTCCTGCTCACCGGGACGTACGCCTACAAGATCAAGAAGCCGGTCAACCTGGGATTCCTCGATTTCTCCACGCTGGCCGCCCGGCACCATTACTGCGAGCAGGAACTCCGCCTCAACCGCCGGCTGGCGCCGGAGCTCTACCTCGGCGTGGTCGCGATCACCGGCACCCCCGCCGCGCCGGTGATCGGCGGCGACGGACCGCCGGTGGACTACGCGGTGAAGATGCGCGAGTTTGCCCAGCACGACCTGGCGAGCCGGATGCTGGAGCGCGGCGAGCTCCTGCCAGCGCACATCGATGCACTGGCTGGCAAGGTGGCGGCATTCCACGCCGCGATCGCGGGCGCCGCGCCCCCCGCCGGGTGCGGCACACCCGCAACGATACGCAGCGTCGCACTCGCCAACCTCGAGCACCTGCGGCCGTGCATGGCCACAGCCGCCGAGCATGCAGTCGTCGACCGTCTCGAAGCGTGGACGCGGCAGCAGCACGCGCTCCTTGCCCCGATGTTCGATGCGCGGCGCGCCGAGGGTTTCGTCCGCGAATGTCACGGCGACCTGCACCTCGGCAACATCGCGGTCATTGCCGACGCGCCCGTGATCTTCGACTGCATCGAATTCAACGATGCCATGCGCTGGATCGACGTGATGAGCGAAATAGCGTTCACGGTGATGGACCTGCAGGAGCGCGGCCGCGCCGACCTGGCCTGCCGCTTCCTCAATGCCTGGCTCGAACACACCGGCGACTACGCCGGAGTACCCGTACTGCGCTTCTATCTGGTGTACCGCGCGCTGGTGCGCGCCAAGATTGCGCAGCTGCGCGCCGGCCAACTCGCGGCCGGCGCCGCTCCGGCTGCGCTGGTGCGCGAACGCAACGCCTACCTGCAACTGGCGCAGGCCTATGCCCAACCGGAGGCGGCGGCCCTCATCGTCACGCACGGCGTGTCGGGTTGCGGCAAGACCGCGCTGTCGGGCGTGCTGCTGGAGCAGATCGGCGCCGTGCGCATCCGCACTGACGTTGAACGCAAGCGCAGCTTCGGTGTGCCCGTGCTCCGGCACGAGGCTGCCGCGGACGACGGCAGGCTCTACAGCGCCGAGGCCGGTCGACAGACCTACGAACGGGTGCGCCGGCTCGCCGCGGCGGTGGCCGGAGCGGGATACGTCACCATCGTCGACGGCGCGTTCCTGCAACGCGCGCAGCGCGACGCGTTCCGCGACCTGGCGGCGCGGCTGCGCCTCCCCTTCGTCATCCTCGCGTTCTCCGCGACCCTGGCCACGCTGCGCCAGCGCATCGCGCTGCGCAGCCGGCGCGGGAACGATGCGTCGGATGCCGATCTCGCGGTGCTGGAGCAACAGCTGCGCACGCGGGAGGTTCTGACAGCGGACGAAGCCTCCTGCGCGGTCGCCATTGACACCGAGGGCGCGCTGGAGTCCATGCACTCGCCGCACGCATGGCATGCTGTCCTTGAGCGCATGGGCCATGCCCGCCCCGCGCCGGCCGCCGACGTGGCTGCCCCAGGCCGGTAGCCGCCGCGCCGGCACCACGTTGCAGTGCGCAAGTAGAGGCTTCGACTCTATGCTCTAATCCGGCGATGTCGACTCCGATGACCGGCCGCCAGCACGCGTTCTTCGTGCTGATCATCGCCCTGATCGCAGCCACCGTGGCGCTCGGCTTCGCCGCGTGGTCGCAGGACGGCTATCGCCTGGAGATGCTGCTCGCCGCCGGCCTGATGGGAACGACCGCCGCAATGATCGCCGCCGTGGTGCTCTTCGCGCAGACGCGGCAACAGCAGGCCGCCCGGCAGGCCGTGGCCGCGCTCGAGGCGCGCGTGCGCGACATCGTCGAGGCGGCGATGGATCCGATCATCACCACCGATGAAAGCCAGCGCATCGTCCTGTTCAACGCAGCCGCGGAAAAGGCCTTTCAGTGGCCGCGCGGCGAGATCCTCGGCCAGCCGCTCGACAAGCTCATTCCCGCGCCGTTGCGCGAGGCGCACCGCGACCACGTCAGGCAGTTCGGCAACGCCGGCACCACCTCGCGTCATTTGGGTCGGCAAACCGTGCTGGCGGCGGTTCGTCGCGACGGTTCGGAATTTCCCATCGAGGTCTCGATTTCGCAACATCTGGAGGGCGGCCGGCGATTCTTCACCGCGATCCTGCGCGATATCACGGAACGCGTGCAGACCGAGTCCCAGCTGGTGCGCAGCGAAGCGCGCCTGCAGGGCATCCTCGACTCGGCGATGGACGCGATCGTGATCGCCGACAGTGACCACAACATCGTGCTGTTCAATGCCGCCGCGGAGGCGATGTTCGGCTGCCCCCGCGACGCGGCGGAGGGTATGCCGCTGACGGCCTTCATGCCCGAGCGCGCGCGGGCTGGTCATCCGGCATACGTACGGCACTTCGGTGAAGACGGCACGATTTCCCGGCGGATGGGCGGCGCGCGCACCGTGACGGGCAGGCGGCTCGACGACGGCCACGAGTTCCCGATCGATGCCTCGATTTCGCAGCTCTCTGATCACGACCGGAAGTTCTATACCGCCATCCTCCGCGACGTCACTGCGCGGGACGAGGCGGAGGCCGCGCTGCGGCAGTCGAAGGACGACCTGCAGCGGCTCTCGGCTGCCGCCGACATCGCCCGCGAACAGGAAAAGAACCGCATCGCCCGCGAACTGCACGACGAGCTGGGACAGTCGCTGACCATGCTGCAGATGGACGTCGCCTGGTGCCGCGAGAAGATGCGCACCGCCGAGGCGCAGCTCGCGCAGCGGCTGGACCGGATGGCCACGCTGCTGGGCGTGACGGTGGCGGCCACCCGGCGGATCGCCGCCGACCTGCGCCCGCTGCTGCTCGACGACCTCGGCCTCATTCCCGCCGTAGAATGGCTGGTGGAAAATTTCATCCAACGCACGGGCATCCCCTGCGAACTGGCCATCAGCAACCCCGGGATGCGCGTGCCCGAAGCCCACTCGACCGCGGTCTTTCGCGTGGTGCAGGAAGCGCTGACCAACATCGCCAAGCACGCGCAGGCGCGCCACGTTGAGGTGGCGCTCGACCTCGTGTCGACGGCGATCACCGTCAGCATCCGCGACGACGGCCGTGGCTTCGATCGCGACGATCCGCCCCGCGCCGGCTCGTTCGGCCTCATCGGCCTGCGCGAACGCGCCTACCTGCTCGGTGGCGAAGCCTCGATTGCCAGCGCGCGGGGCAAGGGCACAGTGATCGAGGTGGTGTTGCCGATACCGCGGGAGGCGGAGGAACCATGATCCGGGTCCTGATCGCCGACGATCACACCATCATGCGCGAGGGCCTGAAGCAGCTGCTGCAGGCCGCCGGCGATCTCGACGTCGTGGGCGAGGCACGCGACGGCACCGAAGTGATGCAGCAGGTGCGCGCGCTCGACTTCGCGGTATTGCTGCTCGACATGTCGATGCCCGGGCGCAGCGGCGTCGATCTCATCAAGCTGGTCAAGGCCGAGAAGCCGCGGCTGCGGGTGCTGGTGCTCAGCATGCACCAGGAACACCAGTACGCGGTGCGCGCGATCAAGGCCGGCGCGTCCGGTTACGTGACCAAGGAGAGCGCCTCCACCCTTCTGGTCGCGGCCATCCGCAAGGTGGCCGGGGGTGGCGCCTTCATCAGCGCGGAAGTTGCCGAGCAGCTGGCGCTCGACGCGATGCCGCACAGCGACGGACCGCCGCACACCACGCTCTCCGACCGCGAGTTCCAGGTGTTCAACCTGCTCGTGGCGGGCAAGACGGTGACTGATATCGCGACGCAGTTGAACCTGTCGGGCAAGACCGTCAGCACGCACAAGGCGCGCCTGATGGAGAAACTGCGCGTGGACAATGCCGCCGAATTGATCCACTACGCGCTGAAGCACCGGCTCATCGACGACGCCAGCGCGCAGCCTTGACCGGAACGCGGAGGTAGGGATCCCCCTACCCTCGTACCGGCGCACCCCTACCCTTCAATCAGCGCTGCCCTAGGGGTCTGCTCAGGGGCGCCTGATCGACGCGCGCGCCTGCCATGGCGAATACTGGTACCCATGAGCACGGCCATCCGCACGCGGGTTTTCATCGTCGAGGATTCACCCCCCATCCGGGAGCACCTGGTCGAGATGCTCGACGAGATTCCCGGCGTCGCCGTCGTCGGCTGCGCGGAGTCGCCGGACGAAGCCATCGCGGGCATCCTGCGCACCAACCCGGACTGTGTCGTCCTCGACTACCAGCTCATCGGCGGCACCGCCGTCGACGTCCTGCGCGGCGTCCATCCGGTGTCGCCGGCGACGGTGTTCCTGGTGCTGACCAACCATCCCATTCCGCAATATCGCCGCGTCTGCCTCGAAGCCGGGGCAAGCAGTTTCTTCGACAAGAGTTTCGAGTTCGGCAAGGTGCGCGACGCCATTGCCAATCTCGATCCGCTGCCGCACTGACCCGACCGTATGGACCGACGCGAAAGAGGGCCTGCCATGCCTGCCGCCACCCCGATGCCCGACGAGGGCACGTCGACCAGGGGCCCGATACCGGGCCTCAAGTCGAACCTGCGCGAATTCGCGCGCACCGCGACACCATGCTCGCTATGCAGTGCCAAATCGCACTGCATGCCGGGCGGACTGGATCCGGGCGAGATCCATCTCCTCGATCCGCTCATCACGCGGCGCATCCGGATGCACAAGGGCGACACGCTCTTTCGCGCCGGCGAGAAGTTCACGGCGCTCTTTGCGATACGCTCGGGTTCCTGCAAGACCGTGCTGCCCGGCGAAGATGGCCACTACCAGGTGGCCGGGTACCACATGGCGGGCGACGTGCTGGGCACCGACGGCATCGCCGCCGACAGCCACGATTGCGAAGCCGTCGCCCTCGAGGACATGGAAGTCTGCGCGATTCCCTTCGATCGCATCGAGGCGCTGGCCCGACAGAATGCGCACTTCCAGCACAGCCTCACCCGTCTCCTGTCGAAGGAGATCGCGCGCGAACGGCATGCGATGATGGTGCTGGGCACAATGCAGGCCGACCAGCGGCTGGCCACCTTCCTGCTTGACCTCGCCCAGCGCTACCACGAGCGCGGCTACTCGTCCGTCGAGTTCGTCCTGCGGATGACGCGGGAGGAAATCGGCAGCCACCTCGGGCTCAAGCTCGAGACGGTGAGCCGCCTGTTCTCCCGCTTCCACGAGGAGGGCCTGATCCAGGTCCACGGCCGCGTGGTCAAGGTGCTCGATCGCATCGCGTTGCGCAAGGTCGTGGGACACGAGCGCGTGGAATCGTCCGGCAACGGCAGCACCGCCGCGTAGGAAAGCGGCGTCAGGCCGCGTAAAACACCGCGAAATCGCGCCGCGCATCCTGCCAGCACTGCACGCGCCCGAACCCGGCGCCGTGCAGCAGCGCCGTGAATTCGGCGGGCGAGTACTTGTAGGAATTCTCGGTGTGAATGCGTTCGCCCGCGGCGAAAGTGCGCACTGCGCCCGGCCACCGCACGCACTGCTCGGTACCCGCCTCCAGATGCATTTCGATGCGGCCGGCGGCCTCGTTGTAGAAGCCGCGATGCGCATAGGCTTCGGGCCGGAAGTCGCTGCCCAGCACCCGGTTGACGTGATTCAACACATTGCGGTTGAAGGCGGCGGTGACGCCCACCGCATCGTCATAGGCGGCATCGAGCCGCGCCTTGTCCTTCTTGGTGTCCACGCCGATCAGGAGCCCGCTGTCGTCGCGGCCGGCGCAATGCAGCTTGATCGCCTGCAGGAAGGACGCCGCGGCCGCCGGCGTGAAATTGCCGATCGACGAGCCGGAGTAGAAGAAGGTGACCGGGCCCCGGTCGAGGTCCTGCTCGATGTCGAGGCCGCTCGTGAAGTCGGCCACCACGCCCAGCATGTCGATCTCCGGAAACTCGGTCGCCATCTTCGCCAGCGCATTGGCAATCTCGCCGCCGGCAATGTCGACCGCGATGTACCGCGACGGCGCGAGGTACGGCAACCACGCGAGCGCCTTGCAGCAATCCCCCGCGCCGAGATCGACGAACTGATGGCCGTGGCCCACGGCATCGGCGATCGCATCGCGATGCTCGCTGAAGATCGCCCGCTCGGTACGGGTGGGGTAGTACTCCGGCAGCTCGCAGATGGCGCCGAACAGCGCACAGCCCAGCGCGTCGTAGAAGTAGCGCGGCGGAATGGCCGCAACCGGTGCCTGCAGGCCGGCGGCAAGTGCCAGGCGCTCGGCGGCCGCGTCGCGGACCAGCCGTTCGACAATTCGGTAGCCCGGCATCCTGATGGTCCGTGGTGGTTATACTAGGTCGAGGCCGCGATCATAGCGCGAGCCGGTCCGTGCGCGCGTCGCGCCCCACCCCGTCATCCAAGGAGCTTGTCCATGTCGAAGTCAACCTATCCGCGCACGTTGCGCGGCGCGCAGTGGGCGTTCCTGATCGGAACCGTCCTCGGCATGAGCGCGCTCGCCTCGGCCCAGGCCGTGCTCAAGGTGTCGGCCATCCCCGATGAAGCACCCACCGAGCTGCAGCGCAAGTTCGCCCCGCTGGGCAAGTATCTCGAGGCGAAGACGGGCACCAAGGTGGAGTTCACGCCGGTCACCGACTACGCCGCCACGGTCGAGGGTCTTGCCGGCAAGAAACTCGACATGGTCTGGTATGGGGGCTTCACCTTCGTGCAGGCCAACAACCGTACCAACGGCGGCGCGATCCCGCTGGTGCAGCGCACGGAGGACGAGGAATTCAAGTCCGTGTTCATCACCAAGGCCGGCAGCGGCATCAAGAGTCTCGCGGATCTCAAGGGCAGGAATTTCGCCTTCGGCTCGGTGTCGTCGACGTCCGGCCACCTGATGCCGCGTTCATTCATGCTGCAGGCGGGACTCAACCCCGACAAGGACATGCGGGTGGCCTATTCCGGCGCGCATGACGCAACGGCCTTCCAGGTCGCGGGTGGCAAGGTCGATGCCGGCGCACTCAACATCTCGGTGTGGAACAAGATGCTGGAGGACAAGAAGATCGACCCGAAGGAGGTCGTCGTGTTCTACACGACCCCGCCCTACTACGACTACAACTGGACCGTGCGCAGCGATCTCGATCCGGCGCTGATTGCGAAGATCCGTGCTGCCTTCCTCGCCCTCGACCCGACCAGGCCGGAGGACGCCGAGATCCTGAAGCTGCAGCGGGCAACGAAGTTCGTGCCGACCAAGGTGGAGAACTACAAGGGCATCGAGGACGCCGCGCGTTCCGCCGGGCTCCTCAAGTAAGCCGGCCGCAATCGCCCGGATCGCCATGCGCTCGCCGGTACCCGCGCCGCTGCCGCCGTCGTCGTTGACCGGGGTCACCGTCACCTATGCGGACGGCCGCGCGGCGCTGACTGGCATTTCGCTCGCGCTGGCGCCTGGGGAGCAGGTGGCGATCATCGGGCCCTCGGGCGCGGGCAAGACCACGCTGCTCGCCACACTGGCGTGCGCGTTGCGGCCGAGCGCGGGCACCGTCGATGTGTGCGGCCGCGACCCGTGGGCGCTGTCCGGCAGCGCGCTGCACGCGATGCGCGGCGACCTGTTCCTCGCGCCGCAGGCACCGCCGCTGGCGCCACGCCAGCGCGTGGTCAATGCCGTGCTCGCGGGGCGGTTGCCGCAGTGGTCGACGTGGCAGGCCCTGCGCTCGCTGGTGCATCCGCGCGACCTCGTCGCCGCGCGCGATGCGCTGGCGCAGTTCCGGCTGGAGGACAAGCTCTTCCTGCGCTGCGACCGCCTGTCCGGCGGCGAACGCCAACGCGTGGGTCTGGCCCGCCTGCTGGTCTCGCGCGCGCGCCTCTTCCTGCTCGACGAACCGGTGTCCGCACTCGACCCCGCCTTGGCCGACGCGGCGCTGGAAGTCCTGCAGCACGCGGCGCGCGAGCGCGCGGCGACGCTGGTGGTGTCGCTGCACGCGGTCGATCTCGCGCTGGCCCGCTTTCCGCGCCTCATCGGGCTGCGCGACGGCAAGGTGGCCTTCGACCTGCCGCGCACCATCGTCACCGATGCATTGCTGGCGCAGCTGTACGGCGCCGAACTCGGCATGTCGTTCCAGGCACCGCCGACGGTCGATGATGCGCGGCGCAAGCTGACGCGCTGCCTCTGATCCGGCGCGGCAATGCATGCACTGAGCGCAGCACCTCCCGTCGATCCGGCGTGGCGCGCGCGCATCGCGTGGACGCTGGTGGCGGTCGTCGTGCTCATTCCCACCGGCTGGCTTGCGGAATTCAATCCCGCCTCGCTCTGGGGCGAGGCCAGCCTGCGCTCGACGAGGCAGTTCCTCGCGACATTTTTCCCGCCGCGCCTCGACCTGCCGTTCCTTGAACTGGTGGCGGTTGCCACGTGGAAGACGGTTGCCATCGCCACGGTCGGCACCACGCTGGCCGTGATCATCGCCACGCCGTTTGCGCTGCTCGCCACGCGCGTACTGTCCGTTTCGGCGCTGGCGGGCGGCCGCATGTGCGCGCTTTGCGCCGCCGCGCGGGGGACGATCCGGTCCTTCCTGATCGTGCTGCGGTCGGTCCCGGAAATCGTCTGGGCGCTGCTCTTCGTGCGGGCGGTGGGATTGGGCGACACCGCCGGCGTGATGGCCATCGCGCTCACCTACGGCGGCATGCTGGGCAAGGTGTACATCGAGATCCTGGAGTCGGGCGAGACGCAGGCCACGCGCGCGCTGCTCGCCAACGGCGCGTCGCGCAGCCAGGCCTTCCTGTACGGCACGCTGCCGGTATGCCTGCCCGAACTCATGTCGTATACCGTCTATCGCTGGGAATGCGCGATCCGCGCGTCCGTGGTGATGGGCTTCGTCGGCGCCGGCGGCCTGGGCCAGCAGATGGAGCTGTCGATGAAGATGCTCGAGGGCGGTGAAGTGCTGACGATGCTGCTGGTCTTCGTCGCGCTGGTGTTCGTGGCGGACACCGTCAGTGGCGCGCTGCGGCGGTGGCTCGCATGAATCGCGTGACCCGCACCGTCGTCGCCCCGCTTGCGTTCCTCGTGTTTCTCGCTGCCTGCGTGGCGACACTCTCGGGCGATTGGGCGAGCCTGTTCTCGCTCGAGGCCCTGGGCAAGATGGGCGATTTCGCGCGTGGCTTCGTGCCACCGGCGGTTGATCCACCGTTCCTCGCACGCACCGGTTGGGCCGCGCTGGAAACGCTGGCGATATCGGTGCTGGGCACGCTGCTGGCCGTGATCGGCGGCCTTGCGCTGGCGTTGCCGGCGGCCGGACGCTGGGGCGGGCCGGCCAAGTTCGCCGCGCGCGGCGTGCTCAACTTCGCGCGGGCGATTCCCGAACTCGTCTGGGCCTCGATGATCGTGGTGGCCGCCGGGCTCGGTCCCTTTGCGGGCACGCTGGCACTGGCGTTCCACACCACCGGCGTGCTCGGGCGCCTCTTCGCCGAGTCGCTGGAGAATGTTGCCCCCGACGCGAACGAGGCCCTGCGCCGCAACGGCGCATCGGCCACATCCGCATTCTGGTATTCGACGCTGCCGCAGGCGCTGCCGCAATTGACGAGCTATACGCTGTACCGGTGGGAAAACAACATCCGCGCCGCGACGGTCCTCGGCGTGGTCGGCGCGGGTGGACTGGGCCAGATGCTGTACTTTCACCTCTCGCTTTTCCAGACGCACGAAGCGGCCACCGTCCTGTTTGCGATGATCGCGCTGGTCGCCCTGGTCGACGTGCTGTCCAACGCACTGCGTCTGCGCATGGCGTGAACGCATCGGCGCGGCGCGGCACGCATACGGTGACGCCAACGCGCTTCGGCCCCATAATCCGGCGCATGCTCCCGCTGCCGCCGCCAGCGCCGCGCCTGCTGCCGGCACGGCGCGCACCCGTGCCCCTCGTTGCGCTGACCCTCATGCTCGCCAGCTCCGGCGCCTTCGCCGCCCTACTCGAACCCGCCACCGCCGATGGCGATTTCGGCCTGTATCCGGCGCGCAATTTCAGGATTACGACCGGCGCATGCACCGATTGCGCGACCATCCCGCAGGCCCTCTGGTATTTTCGCGACGAGACCATCGCCGTGGCGATGCCGGGCCTGCCGGTGGCGTCCTTTGCGCGTGGCATGCACGCCTTCGACGACGTGCGGCAATGGGCGGCGGTCCGCGCGCCGACGGCGCCGCTGGAGTACCCGCCGCTGGTGTGGATTGCCGCGCCGCAGATCCTGCAGCACGCCACGATCGGCGCGGACCCGCGCGTTTTGACGACCACGCAGGGCGTGGTGCCGTTTGCCCCGATCGCGAAGATCCCGCTCAATCGTTCGTACTTCGATGCGTCGTCCATCGCGTTCTTTCGCGATCGCGCGCTGACGGTGCGCGGCGCAACAGGCGCCGACGGTTTCGTGGTGCGCACGTTCTGGCCCGAAGCCTGGACGGTGGGTCCCGCCGCACCGCCGGCGCGCGCGTTGCCCGTGGCCCCCACCGAGCCCGAGGCCATGCGCGCGCTGATGCGCGAGGCGCCGCGTGGTGGTGCGCAGAGCCCCTACCAGGTGTCAACGCTGTGGCAGCGCAGCGGGGAAGGCGAGGCCACCCGTGCCGCGTGGGTGGGCCGGCCGGTGCTGGGCTTCATGGTCAACGGCGCGCAGGGCGACGACGACGAAGCGCAGGGCGGGCATTTCGCGCTGGTCACCGGACGCGTGCAGGCCGACGGCAGCATCGGCAACTGGCTCGTCAACAATTTCTATTCGCTCGACGTCGAGAGCGAAAAGGGCATCATCGCCGCCCCGCTGCCCCTCGACAATTACCTGGCCGACCTGAACAGCGGCCAGGGCTGGTACAGACCTACCGCGATGGTCGTGGCGGTGCTGCGCAACGACCGCGCCGCCGCACTCGTGCAGGCGGCGCTGAACCGCGTGTTCAACCAGTTCTACCGGCACCAGCTCGAGTATTACCACCCCAACGAGAACTGCGCGAGCATCAGCGTCGACACGCTGCGCGCATTGGGCTGGCCCGTGCCGGCGCGCGGCGCGACGAGCCGGCTGCTGGCGTGGATCGGTTTTCCGTTCATCGCCATCAAGGAACTGTCGATCGGCAAGGCCAAGCTGGCCTTCGACTACCTGCGCACTGACCAGACGCGGCTCATGCCCGCCGCGTCGCTGGAGGAAATCTTCGGCAGCCTGATGGCAATGACGCGCGGGCAGAAGTCCGCGGACCACGGCGTATTGGCGCAGATGCTGATGGAGGACATGGACGCGCTGGCCTTCGTGCGCTTCCCGCAGTTTCCGTCGAGCCGCAAGTTCGGCGATGCACCTGCGGTCACCACCTGGGAATACAAGAGCCGCATCCCCAACGATCCGGCGCTGGTGCAGATCGTGCCGGTGCCTCCACGCCCCTTTCCCGCCGCCCTGCGCGACCCGGACCTCCTGCCGCATGTCATGCGACCCTCCGACTATGCCGAAGGAATATGGAGCGCGCTGACGATCGTCGGCATCCCGCTGGCGTTGTGGCGCGCCTGGCAATGGCGGCGCCGCCGGCGCCCCGGGTGAACGGTCCTCGTCGGCCACCGTACCTAACGAACACGCTGCACAAGACTTCAATCGCAACCCAGGACCCGCCATGAGCACCAAACCCCGCAAGACCCCCGAGCAACTGCGCAGCCATCGCTGGTACGGCGTCAACGACCTGCGCTCGTTCGGCCACCGCTCGCGCACGGCGCAGATGGGCTATCACCGCTCCGACTACCAGGGCAAGCCGGTGATCGCGATCATCAACACGTGGAGCGAGATCAACTCGTGCCACAGCCACTTTCGCCAGCGCGCGGAGGAGGTGAAGCGCGGCGTGTGGCAGGCCGGCGGCTTTCCGATCGAGATGCCGGCCATCTCGCTGGCCGAGCCGTTCCAGAAGCCCACGACGATGCTCTACCGCAACCTGCTGGCGATGGAGACCGAAGAGCTGCTGCGCAGCTACCCGGCCGATGGCGCCGTGCTGATGGGCGGCTGCGACAAGACCACGCCGGCGCTGGTGATGGGCGCGCTGTCGATGAACCTGCCCACGATCTTCGTGCCCGCCGGGCCGATGCTGCGTGGCGATTTCCGCGGCAATTTCCTGGGCAGCGGCAGCGACACCTGGAAGTACTGGGCCGAGCTGCGCGCCGGCAACATCACGGAGGAAGATTGGCAAGGCGTGGAGGACGGCATCGCGCGTTCGCCCGGCCACTGCATGACGATGGGCACCGCGTCCACGATGACGGGCGCCACCGAGGCGATGGGCCTCACGCTGCCCGGCGCCACATCCATTCCCGCGCCCGATTCCCGGCATGCGCAGATGGCCACGCTGTCGGGCAAGCGCATCGTCGAGATGGTGTGGGAAGACCTGCTGATCCGCGACGTCGTCGATGCGCGCGCGATCCACAACGCGGTGACCACCGTGCTCGCGCTGGGCGGCTCCACCAACGCCATCGTGCATCTCATTGCCACCGCGCGACGCGCCGGCGTGCCGCTCGACCTTGCGCGCTTCGACGCGCTGGCGCGGCAGACGCCGGTGCTGGCCAACATCCGGCCGTCGGGCAAGTACCTGATGGAGGACTTCTACTACGCGGGCGGACTGCGCGGGATGCTGTCGCGGCTCACCGACCTGCTGGAGACGTCCGCGTTCACCGTCAATGGCAGGACGCTTGGCGACAACCTCGTCGGCGCGGCGGTGTACAACGACGACGTGATCCGTACCCGTGCCAATCCGCTGGTCGCGCATGACGGGCTGGCGGTGCTGCACGGCAATCTCGCCCCCGACGGCGCCGTGATCAAGCCCGCGGCGATGGAGCCGCACCTGATGCGCCACGCCGGACCGGCCGTCGTGTTCCGCGACTACAACGACATGGCGGCGCGCATCGACGACCCGGCCCTCGTGGTCGACAAGAACAGCGTGCTGGTGCTGCAAAGCGCGGGGCCGCAGGGCGCTCCCGGCCTGCCGGAATGGGGCCAGCTGCCGATCCCGAAGAAGCTGCTGCAGCAGGGCGTGCGCGACATGCTGCGCATTTCCGACGCGCGGATGAGCGGCACCAGCTACGGCGCCTGCGTGCTGCACGTGGCGCCGGAATCGCATGTCGGCGGACCGTTCGCGTTCGTGCAGGACGGCGACATCATCGAACTCGACGTGCCCGCGCGTACGCTCCATCTGAAGGTGGATGACGCCGAGCTCGCGCGCCGCCGGGCCGCATGGGTCGCGCCGCCGCCGCACTACACGCGCGGCTTCGGCACGCTGTATCTCAAGCATGTCACGCAGGCCAACGAAGGCTGCGATTTCGATTTTCTCGAAGCGGGCGCGCAAACGCCCGATCCCGAGATCCACTGACCACTCCCGACGGCCGCGACCAGCGGCCCCACATCAGGCAATCCGGCGCCACGGCCAACAGAGTTCGGCGTCACACCAACGAGGAGATGACCATGTCCGAACTATCAACCGTCACCCGCGACCGGCTGCGCCACGTCAGCACGGCCACGCTGTGCACGCAGCTTTTCAAGCGCGGCTTTCGCAACGTCTTCATCCAGGGCATCGCGCAGCTGACCTCGCCTTCCGGCGGCAATCTCGTCGGGCCGGCGTTCACGATGCGCAACATTCCGGCGCGTGAGGACCTGGACCAGATCAGCGCGTTCGACAATCCCAACCATCCGCAGCGCAAGGCCATCGAAAGCGTGCCGCCGGGCCACGTGCTGGTGCTCGATTGCCGCGGCGAGACGCGCGTGGCCTCGGGCGGGCAGATCCTGACCACGCGGCTCATGGTGCGCGGCGCCGCCGGCCTCGTGTCGGACGGACCGGTGCGCGACAGCGGCGCCATCGCCGAGATGGACTTCCCCGTCTACTGCGCCGGCGGAAGCGCCCCGCTCAACCTTCTGCATCACCATGCGATCGACCAGAACGTGCCGATCGGCTGCGGCGGCGTGGCGGTGTATCCCGGGGACATCATCGTTGGCGACGACGAAGGCGTGGTCGTGATCCCGCAGCATCTCGCGGACGAAGTGGCCGAGCAGGCGGTCGAGCAGGAGAAGATGGAGATCTTCATCCTCGAATGCGTGCAGGGCGGCGCCATCCTCGCCGGCACCTACCCGCCCAATGCCGAGACGCGCGCGGCCTTCGAGGTGTGGCGGAAGGAACGGGGTATCTAGTCTCGGGATTCCCAAGGTTTGTGTAGGCGAGGCTTCAGCCTCGACCGCAGAGCGCCCTGAATGCAGGCAGAACGATAATGCGCGACGTGGCGTGGGGGACCGCTTTCCGGCTGAATTGGAGGGG